>JADLEN010000033.1 GCA_020846105.1 Chitinophagaceae bacterium
AAACCCGGCGAGAGGCTCAACTGTTTGTCGTTGTCTACTTTGGCTTGTCGGTTAGCGACGTCAAAGAAACCTCCTCAGGACACTCACACGGTCCCTCATATCCTTCAATTGTTCTGTTGTCATAGTGGCGCAAAAGTAAGGTGAATCGGTTTGTTGTTTTGGGTTTATCGTTTGTTGTTTTTGGTTTGTCGTCGTCCACTCTGCCAATAGCCATCATCCAAAGCAAATACAACACGCCACCCTTGAAGAACCACAAACCCCAAACCACAAACGTCCGTAAACCCTTCGTGCCCCTCTGCGTCTTCGTTTCTTTGCGTTAAAAAAATACTCCGTGCCCCTCCGTGCTACCTCTCTTGCCTCTGTGGTTCCAAAATTCCTCCCTACTTTCCCCCTATGAAAAACTTCCTTCTTGCCAGCATCGTGCTGCTCTCTCTTCAAGCCCATAGCCAACCCAACAGCAGTACCCACCAGCTCGGCAGCACCAGCATCCGGTTTGTACAAACCTGCGGCCAGCCCCAACCCGGCATCAGCTGGCTGCATGTACACGAAAACGAAACCACGGCCGTCGCCACGGCCAAAGCCCTCATCGACAGCCTGCAGCTGGGTTGCTTTGTTACCTGGCAGCACAGCGGCGACCGCTACGTGAGCTACCAGCTGGCCGGCAAGCAATACAAATTTGACCCCAACCGCATTTATACACCCAAAGGACTGGCCGCCACCCTCAAAGCCAATGGCCACTACTCCGCCAAAGGCTACAAAGCGGCACAACAACTGGCCGATGCATTTATAGCGAAGTACGTGGCCGGCAACCGGCTGGTGATAGCCATGCACAACAATAGCGATGGCGGTGGCCTGCACATCAAAAGCTACTTGCCCGGTGGCGACTATGCCAACGATGCTGCCGAAGTATATGTAAATGAAGCCGCCGATATCGACGATTTCTTCTACACCACCGACAAACGCATTTTTGATTTTCTCAAAGCCAAGGGTTTTAATATCATGCTGCAAAACAATGCCACCGTTACCGATGATGGCTCACTGAGTGTGTACTGCGGCAACCAGCAAATGGCCTACCTCAACATTGAAGCCCAGCAAGGCCACCTCGCCGAACAAAAAGCCATGATGCTGGCGGTGTATGAGATGATTCGGGTGTTGTTTTGAGGAAGCACCTGAAGTTGTATTGGCGAAAGTTTTTGGGTTGCGCCATTTTTTAACCTGAACAACGGACAAGGAGTTATGAAGGATTGTGAATGTGTGAACCGCTGAAAACTTTCGACTATTTTGGCTGTTGTGCTAAGCTTGACAGTGTTTTCATTACAGGGATATAGATGATAATTCAGACCTACATTGCATACGCTGCCAAGAAATAAGGATAAGATTTATAGAACGTCTTTTCGAGGTAACAAAAAACTATTTTAAAAATTCATGAAATCAAAGTGTATCATTATTTTCGACATCAATGGCATTAGAAACAGGGGAAATAATACCGACTACTGGTCACCATGGTACTTACGAGAAAAATATTGATAGTATCATTGAAAATGGCTTTTGGGAATCGGAAGACCATAATGAGTGGTTTGGTGACGGCGTATATTTTTTTGTCCCTGGTCTAAATGAACCCGTAGCTTCTGCCAAACAGTACGCGGAGGACACCAAACAAAGAGACAAAAGCGAAGACCCAACCTGTGTAATGGAAGCTATAATAAATGTAAAAAACGATAGCTTTTTAGATCTTACACAATATGATGGTTTACAACTATTTAACAGCTTCAGAGACGAAGTATTGGCCAAAATTGAACTTATTGGCAAAAAGCCATCATCTACTTTTGAAGACCATGATTTGATGAAAAACATGAGAAAAGAGCTTGGGATTGAATTTGTTAAGGGAAACGTATACATTCGTTTTGGAATCCAAAGAATAGCAAGACTTCAATCAAGAATACCAAATGTTACTATCTTTGTTGTAAACAATTCTGAAGAAAACATTGAAAAGGCCTCTATTAAGCGAGTATCGTAAACGGGAGGGTAATACTATGAATACAGCACTTTTAAAAGCGAAAATGGACAAATTTTTCGCTGATGTCTCCCCTGAATATTTAGTAAAAGAATTCGAGAAGATGGGGTACACTTTTATTGACTCAGATATTAATTGGGAGCCTCCAAAGAACTACAATTTTGTGACTAATAATTGTGAATCAATAGATGATGGGATTTTAACAAGAATATTCAGGAGTAGGAAAAAAATGAATCCTTCAAAAAAATTGACCTCGGAATATCCGGGGTCTTTTTTTTATCTTAAACTTGCATGATGAAAGAATCTCCAACTCCAGCGTCTTTCGCATTTCAAAATCATCTAATTAGAAAAGTTACCTTTTCTCAGCCTCTAGAAAATCAAGAAAAAATTTCTATTGAATTTGAACCGTCAGGTGAATTTAATTCCCAAAACGGCACATATAAACTTATACTTCGTTTTTTCGCAAACTATGGAGAGAAAAACGAATATAGTTTAATTGACTTGGTGTCTGAGGGGGATTTCAAATTTGACAAGAGTATTTCATTTGAAGAAATACCAGATTATTTTTTTCCAAATTGTATTGCAATTCTTTACCCATATCTAAGAGCATTTATAACGACTTTTACATCCGTTGCTAATACAAAAGCATTAATACTACCAACATTAAACCTTAGTTCTTTATCCAAACCTCTCAAAGAAAACACGACTGTTGTTTAACTTAATTTCCGCTCCGCTTTGGTTCTTAGCATTCGAAAAATTCATCTCTTTCCCCGCCATACAAAACGGTAAAATATTTTGGAGAAATCCGAATTCATCAATGCCAGTTTCGTACAACTCTGTTTTGATCATTGTGCCCCCAACCAAAGCTACCAATCCCCAAAAGGCGAAGCCACCCCAGAATATCTCCTGAAGTGGCTTCATGTGCTACCAGCTGCATAAGCCGGATTCTGTAACGCCGCCGAAGCGGTGTTGCTATCATTTATCTACGACAGCCATTGCTGACTGCCTGCATCTGCCTACCCTGGAGCG
>JADLEN010000034.1 GCA_020846105.1 Chitinophagaceae bacterium
TTACTTTTTTTGCCACTTTTTGTAGGCATCCATACACAGGGCCAAGACATGAAGTATATGAAGCGTAGTGTCAATACCCTTGCCAGTAATGGCTTTGGTGGTCGTGGCTATGTAGGCGATGGCAAGCAAAGAGCCGAGCGTTTTATTGCCCGCAACTACAAAGAAATAGGCTTGCAAAGTTTCGAACTAGCACCAGAATATGTACAAGAATACAGCTTCGATGTCAATACATTCCCAGCCAACGATTTGCTACAACTAGGCAAAAAACAACTCATACCCGGCAACCATTACCTGATAGATGCTGCCAGTAGTGCCTACAATAGTAAGGGCGAGCAAAAGCTAAAGAAAATAAACCTGCTCAGGGTCAAAGACAGTGTGGGCTGGCAAAAAATGCAATCAAGTTTTATCCCGCAGCATATGTACCTGCTACAACATTTCGATACACTCATGCGCCGCACACAGCGCAGCGCTCGGCACATAGTACAAGGCTTGCCAGATGCATGTTTTGTAATACCCCAAACCCAAAAACTCACATGGACAGTAGCTACCGACACCGTGCCTGCTACCGTGTTTTATGTGGCCGACACTGCCATGCCCAAGGCCAAAAAAGCCAACGTTTCTTGGAGCCAAAAACTTGTCAAATCGCAAAACAAAAATATCATTGGCTACCTACCTGGTACCCATTTTCCTGATAGCTTTATTGTTTTTACTGCTCACTATGATCATCTTGGCAAAATGGGCCGCAAAGCCATATTTCCTGGTGCCAACGACAATGCAAGCGGCACCGCTTTTATGCTAGCACTTGCCAAGTTTTTTGCTGCCAATCCGCCCAAATATTCTATTGCTTTTATTGCCTTTAGTGGCGAAGAAGCAGGCCTATTGGGCTCTCGGCACTATACGCAGCATCCTGTGTTTCCGTTAGCCGCCATCAAGCAGCTTATCAATATAGACCTCATGGGCGATGCTACAGACGGCATCACTATGGTCAATGCCGTAGCCCAACCAGCTGTGTACAATAGTTTTGTGGCCATCAATACCGATATGCAATATCTGCCCAAAGTAAACAGTCGCGACAATGCCGCCAATAGCGATCATTACCCTTTTACACAGCAGGCTGTGCCCGCTATTTTTATCTACGCCATGGGCGGCCCGGGCTACTACCACGATGTGTACGACAAGCCTCAAGAAATCAGCTTTCGCAATATCGCCAAAGTGTTTAGTCTCATCACCGATTATATCGGCCAGTTGTAAAAATCACTTACCCCATAGATAATGAAAAAGCGCACCAAAATACTTGTACTCACCGGTGCTGGCATCAGCGCCGAGAGTGGGCTTAAAACCTTTAGGGATGCCGATGGCCTTTGGGAAAATTATAAAATAGAAGACGTAGCCACACCAGAGGCTTGGCAGCGCCATCCCGAGTTAGTGCTGCGTTTCTACAACCAGCGCCGGCAAGACTGCTTGGCCGCACAGCCCAACGCTGCCCATCTGGGTCTTGCCAGTATGGAGCGCCATTTTGACATCCGTATCGTTACCCAAAACATAGACGACCTGCATGAGCGTGCAGGCTCTAGCCATGTAATGCATTTGCACGGCCAGCTTTCCAAAATGCGTAGCGAGCTTAATGATACCGAACTACTGCCCTATGTCCAAGATATACAATTGGGCGATAAAGCTTTGGATGGCGGTCAATATCGCCCCCACGTAGTGTGGTTTGGCGAGGCTGTACCTAATATAGAATTGTCCGAGGATTATGTGCACCATTGGGCCCAGGTTATCGTGCTCATCGGCTCATCCCTTAGCGTGTACCCAGCTGCGGGCCTGCTACAATATGCCCCCGCTCAGCTACCCAAATACCTGCTAGACCCGCACCTACCCAACATCGGGCAGCTACAAAACGTAACAGTCATCCAGCAGCCCGCAAGCACAGGCATAGTGCAGCTCATAGCACATTTGCACAAAAATTATTTGTAACGCATATCTATATTATAGCAGCATTTTTCTCTTGGGCGGTTGGGCTTCTTCCTCTTTCGTTAGGCTTTGGGTCTCCAGCCATCCGCTGCTATCTTTTGCCCCGAAAAAAGGGCAAAAGGATATCCACTGCTGTCTGGCGCAGGTTTAGGCTTTGGTCTTACTATTGGGCTTGCCACCCGCAGGTAAATACCACAAATCGCCCTTTACCCAGCCCGAAAATCATTATATTGCATCCAAATATTCTTTATGAAGCAGTCGCTACTTTTACTTGCTATTTTGCTTTGCCATAGTACATACGCCCAATTCCAAGACGGGCTAGACCCCACTTTTGGATATTCAGGAATAACAAGAATTGCAAATACTACTCATTTAGATGACTACCGAATCTATGACGCCATTTTACAAACAGATAATAAAATTGTAACGCTCACAGGTCGAAAAATAATACGCCTAAATAGTAATGGTAGTATTGATTCTAGCTTTGGTTCAAATGGGTTCTTTGCCGATACCTTTAAATCGGCTGATGGTTCCATTTTAGACATAGAAATGGAGCTTAAAGGAATAAAATTACAGCCCGACGGAAAAATGGTTATTACTGCCAATATTTATAAAAGCATTCATACCGGAGACTATTCCATCTTACTTTTTCGAGTATTATACAATGGAAAGCTTGATAACACTTTTGGCACTAATGGCCTCGTTGCCCACAGCACATCCTACACATACAGCCCCAATACATTAGCAATAAAAACTGATGGAAAAATAATTGTTTCAGGTAACGACTATCATACAGGTAATGCAATACTTATCCGCTATAGCAACACAGGTGTTGTAGACAGTACATTTGGTGCCAACGGGATTGTACAAAACATTGCAGGTACTATAGTCACCCAAAATGACATTGAAATACTATCCGATGGGCGAATATTACAAATGCTCAACCATTTCAAAGTAGCAAGATACTTGCCAGATGGTGCATTAGACACTAGCTTTAACCACACCGGTATTGCCGCTATTACGCCTATCGCATCCTCCGCATCTTATTACTCCAACACCCATGCCATGTGTCTTGCCCCCGACGGCAAAGTTTGGCTTGCAGGTATCACACCATACCCTGCTATGCCTTCGCCATTTACTATTGGTCGTATCAACACAGATGGCAGTCTAGACACTAGTTTCAACCATGTTGGCTATAAAGACTATACTTGGGATACTAGCAACCAGAATGAATGCCAAGATATGCTGCTTTTGGCTGACGGTACCATAATATTGGGAGGAAATGTCACCAACAAATGGACCAAAAGAGAAAACTATGGACTACTTAAAATATTGCCCAACGGTATAGTAGATAGTAGCTTTGGCGATAATGGCAAACTACTCACCCAAGTGTATGGCTCATCCATAATGCCAGACCAGCTCTACAAATTATTACTACAACCAGACGATAAATTGTTGGCTTTTGGTGCATCTTCCGATTCTGTAATAAACGGTTATGCCACCACTGTACGCTATCTTGCCAATGGTAAAACTAGTATATCCTTGTACGCCAACAATAATAACGAGTCAATATTTACCTACCCCAATCCAGCCCAAAACACCCGATACATTTACAACCCTACTGCCCAGAAAGTAGACCAAATAAGCATCTACAACTTGCAAGGCATTCGCCTTCTACAAACTGATAAAATAAATACCAATAGTATTGATATTGGCCAGCTGCCCGCAGGACTTTACCTTGTTGCCATACATACAGCGCTCAAAAATTATTATCAAAAAATCGCAATACAACACTAATACATCACTTTCAGCATTTGGACTTGCATTATTATTTAGTAAACTTATTTGAATAGGTTTCTTAACTATTTTGATAGGTGCAACTCATTTTCCAACAAAAGATCAACAAAAAAATAGTGCTGTTTTGGCTACTATACTATTTATTTTGGCAGACTAGCAATATAACAGAGTAAAAGCAAATCGCTTTGTTTTTTCAAATCTTACTAACGCCTTAGTTAGGAGCCTTGTCGCGCTCCCCCAAAATAATGGTAATGATTTAATCGTTGCTGTTGTCTAGGCTTTCGTTGCGCTGTATGCGCCCTTGTAGTATAGATACGTTGAGGTCGTATCCAAGCATGATGATGCGGGTGTTGATAGACAGCCATCCAAAGAAGGCCATGAGCGAGCCGATGGAGCCGTAGACTTTACTATAATTTAGAAAGTGGCTGGCGGCGTAGAAAAAGATGGCTGAGGATAGCACGCAAATAATACTTGCAAAGACGGCCCCTGCCGATACAAAGCGAAAGCGATGGCTGAGCGATGGCCCGTAGATGTAGATAAACGAGATGGCGCTGAAGATGATGAGATAGAGTACGAGTAGGCTAGCAGCTTTGACTAGGAGTAGGTTGCCAAAGATCATTAGGAGTATTTCATTGAGGGTTTTGGACTGGATGATGATGGCTACGATGCTGGCTAGAACTACGCCTATGAGCATCACGGTAAGCTTGACGGCTGCCCAGCGGCGCTGTAAGGTGTTGCGCGATACGTAGACGGTAAGGTCGCGGTCCATGTAGCGCATAAGGCCCATCATACCTTCTGAGGAGAAGAAGAGGGTAAACAGCAGACTGATGGAGAGTAGGGAGCGCTGCTCTTTGTTTAGAAAGTCGGTGATTACGCTGCTTACTTGTTGGTAGGTTTCTTTGTTGGGTATCATGAGCTTGAGCGTGGCTAGGATAGTGATGTGCACGTCGGTAAGCGGTAGATAGGGTATGAGGGTGAAGAGGAATAGCAGGGTTGGGGGTAGGGCTGTTAAAAAGTTGAAGGTGACGGCTGCACCACGGTCGCTGAGGTTGACGTTGTTCATGTTTTGAAGAAAGAACTTGCCTACCTTGTATAAGGATACGCCTTCGAAGCCGGGTAGCACTATGCGCTGGCTCCAACGTAGGAGCTTGCGAACTATGGATATGCGAAGAATAAAGTTTTTGATAAGGAAAGGATTGTTCTGTGCTAAAACAAAAAGACTTACTTGGTGAGTACGTCTTTTTGGGTATTATTAAGAGACTAGCTCAAAAAATTATTTGTGCAATGCTGCTGGCTGCCCGATAACGAAACCAAAGTCGTTGACATTTCCAGACTCGAGGTAGGTGATCTTGTATCTGAGGGTGATAGCACCGTGCAAGCCGTAGTAAGTATCGTTTTGTAGAAAGCCTATACCTTCAATTTTTTTATTGTCTATTGTTTGCAACGGGATGGTGATGGTATCGTTTTTGACCGTTGCATTAACGCGGCCAAATGTGGCGTTGTTCATGTTGGTAATTTGCACATCGGCAGGTGTAGCGCCGGGTATCAAAGAGTTTTCGATAGCTATAAGGTAGTTGGTGCGTGGCGATATGGTGCCAGACTCATCTACACTCCAGTCGCCTACATATTTGTTGCGGGTAATGACCTCACACATAGTGCCTTCGAAGCCGGGAGCGCATTCGCATCCGCCAGTTTCTTCATTACATGTACTTGCGTTTTGGCAAGCAACAGTTTTGCATTTGTCTCTTTTGCAAGAGCTCAAAGACACTGTAGAAAGTATAGACACTGCACCTAAAGCAGACAATAATATAAGTTTAACACTCTTTTTCATTTAGTACAAATATGTTTACAAGGCTTAAAAGTAGAAAAATCTAGTTGAAATGCAAACTATTGTTTGAAAATCTTCTAAAAAATATTTTTTAGTTGGTCTTTTCCACCTCTCTTTTGAAGTTGCGGATAGCCTTGAAGATAGCGTATGCTACCTCGTTTTGGCCTTTTTCACTGTTCAGGTATTGCTCTTCATCCTCGTTATTGATAAAACCAATTTCGATAAGCACTCCGGGCATTACGCAGCCTGCAAGCACCTCTAAACCTTTTTGTTTTACACCAAGATCTTTACGGCCTTGCGCAGCAAATTCGTCTTGAACCTTTTGTGCAAGGGTCACGCTTTTTTTCAAAAACATCTGAGAGTACTGAGCTACAATTATTGCTGTTTGTGGGTCGTTGATATTAAGCATCCCGGGCTCTTCGGTTACGTTTTCGCCAAACTCACTAATGGCATTTTCTTTTTGCCCATTGCGGTGTAGCCCTAATACGTATGTTTCGCAGCCATTAGCCTTGGTTTCGCGGTGGTGTATGGTTTTATACACAGGTATTGTTCTCCTTTTTTTACCTTTGCCCACAGTGCGGCTTCCAACTTTTATTTTTTCGTAAGAGCCAGGGCTAGCGTTTATGTGAATAGACAAAAATAAGTCGGCAGCTGCTTGGTTGGCTATTTCGTGCCTATCGGCAAGTGGTATAAAAACATCTGTAGTGCGTGTGAATACTGGCTTTACAGTGCGGAGGCTATCATTAAGATACCGGCCTACTTTGAGGGTTACGGCTAGGGCAATATCTTTTTCGTTGAGCATGCCAGAGCCACCACGAGCACCAGCATCTGTGCCACCATGCCCAGCATCTAGTACTACTTTTTCTATTTTTTTTATTTGCCCTTGAGCGCTTTGGTAGCCGCAAAGGCTAGCGCCGAGTAGCAAACAGCTTATAATATGCTTCATTCTTTATAAAATCTTTATCGTTTATGCTTTGAGTGCTTATCTATATTTAATAGTTACTTTTGCCTCCATTAAAAATATGCATCCACCTAGTAATTTAATGTTTTTCAGGCTTGCTGCCAATGCTATAAAGGCATTGTGCTTGTTTGTCTTTTTGTTTTGTAGCGCGGCGGTTGCCAATGCTCAAAACAGCATTGATACTTCTGGGGTGCCCGCAAAAATAACGGATACAACTTTAAAAACCGACACAAGTATTTTGGCCCGTAAAGCGGACAGTAATGCTAGGGCTCAAAGCCTAGAAGACAGGTTGGGTATCAAAATATCGGAAGACGCTCTTGATGAGGTAGTGGTAGCATCGGCCACAGACTCTGCGGTGATGGATGTAAAGACCAACAATTTCAGGCTATACGGCGATGCCAAGGTAGATTATGACGGTAGAAAACTGAGTGCGCCACGCATAGAATTCAACCAAAATTCTAACATTGCACGAGCTACTGTAGTCACAGACACTGCTATCAAAAAACCTGTAGCTCCTCTTTTTGAGCAGGGTGCCGAGAAGGTTACCTACGATTCGCTGCAATACAACTTTAAGTCGCAAAGGGCTATAATACACAATGCGCGTAGCCAATATGGCGAGGGTTTTATCATTAGCTCGCAGATAAAACGCAATCCCGACAAGTCGTTGTACGGCTACCGCAATATATATACTACATGTGCGCTAGACCACCCTCACTTTGGCATCCGTACCAATCGTATAAAGATTATCCCTGAGAAAGCTATTGCTATGGGCTCGGCCAATATAGAGATTGAAGGCGTGCCTACACCGCTCTTTTTACCATTTGGTTATTTCCCTGTTGGTGGCGAAAGTCATCGTTCAGGCTTTATATTGCCGGGCTACACCACTGAGGTTAATAGGGGTTTGGGTTTTCTTAAAGGCGGCTATTACTTGTACCTCAACGATTATGTGGATTTGCAACTACAAACCGACATTTTTACCAAAGGAAGTTTTGCCGGCTACCTTACCAGCAATTATGTAAACCGCTACCGATATAGTGGAAATGTTTTCTTGAGCTATGCTATCAACAAAACTGGCGAAGAGTTCGACCCATCTGCACAAATAACCAAAGACTTTGCCTTTCGCTGGACCCACAACAAAGATGCCAAATCGCTACCTGGTGTCAATTTCAATGCCAATGTAAATGTGCAAACGGGTACCTTCTTTGTCAATAATAGCTACAACACCAACCAAATAACCCAAAACCAATTTCAGTCCAATATTACTTATGCCAAAAGCTGGGCCGGCAAGCCCTACTCCCTTACCCTTAGTGCCACACACAACCAAAACACCGCCAACAAACAAGTAAACGTTACCCTGCCCGACGTATCGTTTTTTGTCAACGCACGCAACCCCTTTATGCGCCGCAACCCTGTGGGTGCTGCCAAATGGTACGAGAAAATAACCGTGGGCTACACCGCCAACTCGCTCAATCGTATTACCTTTTACGACAGCTCCTTTCAATTAAGTAAAATACAACTGTCCGATTTTCAGAATGGTATGCGACATAGTGTGCCCATCTCGGCCAACTACAGTGTGCTTCGTTTCGTCACTCTTTCTTTCAATGCCAGCTACAACGAATATTGGAACACCCTCAAAACCCAACGTGCCTACAACGACATTACCAACAAAATAGATACCAACATCCAAAGGGGCTTTGCTGCCTCGCGCGATTTCAACGGGGGCTTTACCCTCAATACCCAAATCTATGGCATGAAACTTTTCAAGAAAGGCACTATCAAAGGCTTCAGGCATACCATGCGCCCATCTGTTGGGCTCAACTATCGGCCCGATTTTGCCAAAGACCCCTTCAACTATTACTACCAAACCCGCCTAGATAGCTCCCAAACACTTAGCCTACTATCGCCCTACGAGCAGTCTATTATAGGCCTGCCACCCCAAGGCCGCACAGGCGCCGTATCTTTTGGGCTCAACAACAACTTGCAAATGAAAGTGCGCAATGGCAAAGACACCCTCACAGGCTTCAAAAACATTGTCTTGCTAGACGCTCTTGATTTCAATACATCTTACAACCTAGCCGCCGATTCCTTCAACTGGGATTTCTACCGTTTCAGCGCACGTACCAACATTGCCAACCTACTCAACATCAACGCCAGCGCCAACTTCGACCCTTACCAGTACGACTATACCGCCATGCGCCGTACCCCCCGCACCACTTTGGCTACCGAAAACAAGCTAGCCCGCCTCAGCACCGCACAAGTAGGTTTCTCCACCTCATTCCGCTCCAAAGAAAAAGGGCCCAAAAAATCCGCCGAAGCCAGCAAAGAGTCCGACGACTTCCGCAGCCTTATGCGCAACAATGGCGCTTACAACTATGTCGATTTTAATATCCCTTGGACCGTAAACCTTACCTACGCCTTCAACCTAGAGCGCCGCCCATCTGCCTACTCGCGTAGCGATAGCTCGGTAGTGAGCCAAACCGTTACCCTCAGCGGCGACCTCAACTTTACCCCACGCTGGAAATTAGCCTTTTCTAGCGGCTACAACATGGTAGAAAAGCAAATGACCTTTACCTCCATAGACATCTACCGCGACCTACACTGCTGGGAGATGCGCCTAGGCCTCATACCCTTTGGCTATCGCAAAAGCTTCAACTTCTCGCTCAATGTCAAAGCCCAAGTGCTGCAAGACCTACGCCTACTGCGCCGCCGCGACTTCCGCGATGCTGTAAACTAAGCACCTCCATAATTATTATCCACCCACCACCTTATATAGAAAAAACAAAGCCCGATACACATACAGTGCATCGGGCTTTGTGTTGCTAGCAGTAGTAGCTTAGCTTTTATTCTTCAAGTCCTCTATTTTGCCACTTACCGCATCTACTGCGTCATTCGCTTTTTCTTTGGCATTGGCCGCCAATTCTTCTGTTTTGTTTTGCAACTTATCTGCTAGCTCGCTAGCCTTTTCTTTAGTAGCATCCCAGGCATCCTCTGCCTTTTCTTCTAGCTCGTCCCAGGTAGTTTCGTCCTTGTCGCTTAGCTCTTCCAAAGCATCTTCGGCCTTGTCTTTGAGGTTGTTCAGTGCATTTTTTGCTTTGTCAAAAAAGCTTTCTTCGGTTTTGATTTCTTCGCTCATAATTTTGATTTTTTTGTGATTACAACAATAGATTATTACAAAGGCTAAGGTAGCAACTATTGTGCAAGCAGCCCAGCCCAAATTGCTATGGCATAGGCCCAAGCCCCACATTTTATCATTTCTTTTGGGCGTGGCCCCAATACTGCGCTTGGCGCCGGGCTGTGCGCTGCCGTCCCTGATGCCTGCGTGGCTGCCCATCATATGTTTGATTGTAATGAAAAATTTATAACTTTAAATCCTACTTAAAACACAGAAAATGAAAAGAAGTATAATGATGTTGCTCTTAGTAGCTATTTCTTTTGTGGCAAAGGCCCAAAAAAGTACTGTGCCTGCTGTTCCAAAGTTGCTTACAGGGCAGGGTATTACGGAAAAATTCAAGTGGGTGGCCTACTATCCGCCTGCAAGGCGATATGACTTGTCGCTGTACAACACGGCAATATCTGTTAAGACTTTTGAGGTGGAATATGTGCCGCTATGGCAAGACAGTACAATGCTGCGGCTAAAAGCAGGGGCTGCTGAGCAGGTAAAATATAGCTCTGTGGCACAAACTTTTTTTGTTGCAGATAGCTTTTGGAATGACAGTAGCAATCCCTTGTTTATGGGTTGGACTCCGGTATATGGCTATTACAACTATCAGGTAGATTCTGTGCATCTGATGGGCTATTATTTGCGGGGAGCTAGGGCTAGTGCTACTATTGTAGATACCTTGCTGGTGTCGGTGGCCTACCAGCCAGCTAGCAATACGCTGTACCATACGGCTAGTGCCGATGCTAGGCTGGCCCCCTACTTGCCCACGGGCAAAGATACTTTGTATGCTACCGCACCTACCAATGTAGATACCGCGCTGCGTATGGCCTTGCCAGACCCTACAAGTGCTGCTGGTATCGTTTTTAAGGTGCCACTTACCGACGCTATGCGTGTAGCGGCAGTGGGCACTGGTTTTATTCCCGAGTTTAGTTTTAAGCTGCCAAGTCCGCTGTTGGTGCCCTGCTGCAATAATATTGTGGTGGTGTCTTATACTTTTGTGAGTGGCGATACTTGGCTGCCCAATACAGATACGATAGATAATTTTCATCACTTTTTGCCTGCATTTGTATACCCCAAAGCTGGCGCTACCGGCAGCGATGCAGCACGCCAAACGTATAGCTATTATGCTGGCGACCACAGTATGTCGTCTGTGATGGATGCTAAGCGACCCACACATTATACCCCTACCATATTGCTAGGTGCGCAAGAAGATAGTGCCCAATGGAAGGCTCATTATTTGGCTAATTCGATTTCTGTTTTTAGCGATAAATGGCCAATAATACATGAGTGGGTAGAGGATAGCCTAGCAATAGGAAATCTGAGTATGATAGAAAA
Organism: Chitinophagaceae bacterium; assembly: GCA_020846105.1. Lineage (GTDB taxonomy): Bacteria > Bacteroidota > Bacteroidia > Chitinophagales > Chitinophagaceae > Rurimicrobium. The sequence continues at coordinate 11,053 of JADLEN010000034.1, forward strand.
GGTAAAGGTGTACCCCAACCCTACAAGTGATGATGTGCATTTTGCAATAACTACTAAGCAAAATATATCCTGTAGCCTATTATTGACAAATGTGCTAGGGCAGCAAGTAGCGGAGCGTAGTATAGGCAATGTAGTAGCTGGTAAAATTGAAACCCTGACCATTAATTTGGCAAGTTGTAGCAAGGGTGTTTATTTTTATAAAATAGTATCGGGTGGCAAGGCCATATACCAAGGAAAATTGGTGAAGGAGTAAGGAAATCGTATTAATCATAAAGCCCAGCAACAAGGTTTGATTCTTGTTGCTGGGCTTTTTTGTATAAATAATTGATGCTAGTGAAATGAGTATGTAAGTGTTGTTATTTCATCATCTCAGCCAAATAGTCTTCATAATCTTTTAGGTCTTCTATATTATCTTTTTTGCCGCGCTCTATAGCTTCCCGTTGTATTTTGATGGCGGCTTCTTTTTGATTTTGGGCAAAAAGTAAATGAGCGTAAGTGTCGGCAATTGGTAAAAAACTTTCTGTTTCGGGCTTGCTAAATTCGTAGGCTTTCTGTGCCCATAGTCTGGCCATTTTTAATTCTTCATTACTTGGCTTATTGCTCGTTTCTATTTGCTCATAAATGGCCCAAGCCAATGTGTTAAGGCTACTTGCATAGTTCAATTGGCCTGCAAATTGCACCCGTGGAAGATTTAAGTTTAAATCAATAATTATTTGGGCAGAGTCGTCTTTGTAACCCATTTGTCCTACTTGCCAAGTGATTTGTTTTTCAAGCTCAGAGCGCATTTTTGCATTTGCACTTTCGATGGCTTGCGGCGACAAATTGACTATGAAATTAGCAAATGTTTCATTGGATTTTTTAAGTGCAATTTTATTTTTTGTGGCAGTATAAAATCCTTGTTGGTAATAGTGTACAAAGGTTTCGTCTTGGTCAAATTCTTTACTCCTAGCTATCAAATCGTCAAACAACACTTGGTTTTTATTGTCAATGGCATTGGAAAGGCTATTTCGGTACGCTCTTTCTTGCCAATTTTGCCAATAACCGTCTGATTTGAAATGTTTGTTTAGCGCATCTTTGTTATCGGCCATAATTTTATAGCCATTGCCCACAATGCCATTTTGATAAGTGGCTATAAATACTAATTGCTCTTCAGAAATAGGCATTACAACAAACTGCTTTATGTATTGTGCAAGTGGTGCATCATTATTGATATCCAGACGTTTGTTTTTTTCTATGTATTTTTTCAAAAACGCTTCATCATATTTGCCGGCATTGTACTTGTTTTGATATTGCTGAAGGGTCATCGGGTCATTGGTTTCGAGCATTGCCACTGTTCCAAAATTAATAAAACCATCTACCTCACTTGGCATACCTGATGTTCTGTATACCACACTCCCAGACTTGCCGTCTAAAAAAAGATTGGTTGGGTAACCAGTGACCGCATATTTTTTTGCAACAACCAATCCTTCTCCTTTTTCTGCATCTATTTGGAAATTTACAAAATGCTCGTTGAAATAATCACCAACCTTTTTGTTTGGAAAATAATTTTTAGCCATCATTTTGCAAGGGCCACACCAAGTGGTAAATACATCTACATACAATGGTTTTTTTAATTTCGCTGCTTTGGAAAGTGCCTCTGAGAATGTTCCTGTTTCGAAATGAATACCTTGGGCTATTAGGTTGAAACTTAGGAGTGTACACGCTATGACTAAAAATGTTTTTTGGAATTTCATGTGTAAATAGTTTGTTTGATTATTTGAAATCAAATATAGGAAAATATACGATTGGCTATGTGGTACTTCATTTATTCTTTTTAAA
>JADLEN010000035.1 GCA_020846105.1 Chitinophagaceae bacterium
ATTTGCCCACCAATAGCCTCGTCCATAATGTTTTCGGCTTCGTTTTTGGTTATCATCACCACAGGTATGTCTGCCCATTTTTCTTTTATCTTTTGCAAAACCTCCAAACCTGTGATGCTAGGCATACTTTCGTCTAGTAGCACCACATCAAATTGGCGTTCTTGCATCAGCTCTAGGGCATCATAGCCGTTAGAAATAGGTGTTACATCATACCCTTTATTGGAAAGAAACAGAATTTGTGATTTTAAGGATTCAATCTCGTCATCTACCCACAATACTGATCCTAAATTATTATTAGTCATAAACTATCTTATTTTTTGCTAAAGTAAATAATCCAAGTAAACATTAAAGCTGTTTAACGGAAAATTGGGATGCTTATTGCTTTACACAAAAAATACGTATTATGTAGTATTGTATAGCTACTACTTGCTATTACCTTTGTGCTACTAAAACAAAAAAAAATGAAAAGAAAAATCACTGCGCTTGCAGCCCTTGCTTTATTGAGCAATGGTGCATCAGCACAAGAAATGAACGGCTTTCGCACCGACAATTACAATGGTGCAAATGGCGCATTTTTTAATCCTGCCAACTTGGGCAATAGCCCTTACAAACTAGACGTTGGCCTTGTTGGGTTCAACTTTATGGCTGGCAACAAAAATGTTGACTTTAGCTTCGGCACCATGTCTGACCTTACTACTGATAGCAATATTCTTAGTAAGTTTATAGGCAATGGCACTACCAATAGTATGCAAGTGGGGGCCACATTTCACTTACCATGTATTTCGTACAGTATTAATAAAAAAACCACTATTGCTATTCTATCTCGTGCTAGAATATTATTTAACATCCACGATTTTGACGGTACATTAATAAATAGTATTACTAATGGAGCAAACAACCCCTCGCTACCTTACACCTAAATGCAAATGTATTTGCAGAGTATGGCTTATCGGGTGGCCATGTAGTCTATGACAAGGGCAATCATTTTGTAAAAGTAGGCGCAACACTAAAATACCTTACCGGCGTGGGCAACACTTACCTACAAATAAACAATGTGCGTGCAACGCTAGATACATTGAGAGGCAAGGCAATAGCCCGCCAAGCAACAGGCAATGTGGCAGTGGGCGTTGGTGGTATAGACGTAAATGACCCAGGTCAAGGACTAAGCCTTGGTGGCAACGGAAATGGCTTTGGTGCAGACCTTGGTGCTGTGTATGAATACCGTCCTGAAAACCTTAGAGAAGAAAGAATTCCTTACATGTTTAAGGTAAGCGTAGCGCTATTAGATATTGGTGGCATTAAATACCAAACCAACCCCAATCAATCTGCAGGCTATAGTATCAATATGCCAGCAGGCACCAATTTCGACCTTGCAAACCTTGACACTAATTTAAAAACTGCTTTTGATCAGTACTCAATGTACTTTACAAAATCGGCACCTATTAGCTCTTACAAAGTAGCTTTGCCCCGAACCTTACAAATAGGTGGCGATTACAGAGCCGTTAAAAACGTGTTTGTAGCCGCAAATATGCAATTGGCCTTGATAAATAACGAGTCGAAAGCATACAATCCAAGGGCAGTAAATGCACTTACTATTACCCCAAGATACGAAGGCAAACGAGTAGCAGCTTATCTTCCTATAAATTTCAGTAATCTTTCGAAAACGCGCATTGGCTTTGGTTTTCGTGCAGGCCCACTATATGCTGGCTCTGCTAGCCTTATTAGTATGATGATTTCTAAATCTCGCCAAATGGATTTGTATTTCGGCTTCAGATTTGGCATCAAAAGCAAAAAAGAAAAAGCAGAGAAAGACTCCTAAGCAATAAAAAATCTATCAAAATTTCACAAAACGAAAGGCTAAGTATTTATAACTTAGCCTTTCTTAATTTAAGCATAATGACAAAGACAACATTAGTAATTGGCGCATCTACCAACCCAGAAAGATATAGCAACAAGGCTATTAAAAAATTACTAGCCAACAACTATCCAGTATTGGCTATCGGCAATAAAGCAGGAGCAGTGGCAGAAGTTACTATTGCTATAGGTTTGCCCACTTTAGCTCAGGTACATACCATTACACTATACCTCAATCCTAATAACCAGAAACCCTATTACGATTATATTTTAGGGCTCCACCCACAAAGAATAATTTTCAACCCAGGCACCGAAAATGAGGAGCTGGAACAAATGGCCCAAAAAGCTGGCATCCAAACAATGGAGGCTTGCACTTTGGTAATGTTGGCCACAGGGCAATATTAGTTGCCTATCCAAAAAGCACCACCCACACTGTCTTTGCTTGCACCCGTTTGGCTTGCCATTACATTGGCTTCTTCGCGCCAGCGCAAAGTGCCTATCAATGCCATCACTAGTGCTTCTTTGTAAGCCACTATTTTGGCATCGGGCACTACAACTGAAACATTAATTGCAGAAAGCTTCTCTGTCAACAAGGCTATCAAAAAGCTATTAAATGCACCACCGCCTGTCACGAGCAAGTTTTTAGTTTCTTCTTTGCTCGTGGCTTTGTAAGGCAAAATGGCTTGGTAAATTTGCTCCACGATAAGATGAACAATTGTATTCAACTTGTCTTCGGTGCTGTAATTTTCATTTTCTAAGAAAGGCATTACCATTTGCATGGCATTTGCATTGCTCAACGATTTTGGTGCAGTTTTTTGGTAATAAACTTCAGCACACAATTTTTCCAATTCGCCTTGCAATAATTGTCCTTTTGAAGCTAACATTCCGCCCTCGTCATATTTAAGACCCTTTGGCGCAACCAAATAATTAAGTGCTTGGTTGGCTGCCGAAATATCGAAACCTACATAGCTGCCATCATCTTGTTTAATACTAATGTTACAAATACCACCAATGTTAAGCAG
>JADLEN010000036.1 GCA_020846105.1 Chitinophagaceae bacterium
ACCGAATCCTCATACAAATTGCGCTGCTTGTAATAAATCCTAAACTCCACTACATCGCCCACTACATCGGCAGAGTCGCGGCTATAAAGCCCTTCGGCAACTAGCGAGTCGAACATGAATTTAGCAATTTTACCGCCACGCAAGCTGCTATGCCCTAGGTACACTGGCGATGCCCTAAAGGGGTATTTTGCTTTAGGTGCAGCCTTCTGAACTTTGGTTTTGGTCACTTTGCTTTGCGCATACAACCATCCAAAACAAAAAAGGCTCAATATTAAAAAGACGATTCGTTTCATAGTCTTACAATTTACAACAAACTCAAACTTTCTTCAATAGTTTTTATTTTGGCCAGCGCATCACTTTGCTTTTTGCGCTCTGCTTCTATAATCTCTGCTTTGGCATTAGCTACAAATTTCTCGTTGCTCAGTTTCTTTTCTACGCTTTGCAAAAAGCCTTTTTGATAATCCAAGTCCTTTTGCAATTGGTCTTTTTGCGCAGCGGTATCAATCTCCACATTGCTGCTAATATACAGTTTATCAATGCCCAAAACCAACGATATAGAACCTTGAATGGCTTCTTTGGTAAAGCTGATTTCGTCGGCATTTATCTGGCGCAAAATGACACTTTTGGTTTTAGTATACATAGCTTCGTTTTGTGTATCCACAGCCAATTGTATCACATCTTTCGGCTTCAAATTGTTTTTTACTCTTGCATCGCGCACCGCTGTTATCAATGCTTTCAGCTCATTGCCTTCTGCAAGCAATGCTTCGTTTGGCGCAGCAAATACAGGCAATTGACGGTTCATCAAATCTACCTTTTGCTCGCGCAGCAATTGGTATATTTCTTCGGTAACGAAGGGCATAAAAGGGTGCAATAATTGCAACAACGATTCGTAAATGCCAACAGTCTTTTCGTACACCATTGCCGACAGTGGCGCGTCTTGTGCGGGCTTTACCCACTCTAGGTACCACGAGCAGAAATCGTCCCAGATAAGCGAATAAATATTTTTCAATGCCTCGCTCAGGCGGAAGTCTTTGAGCAATTCTTCAATACTCAGCTGCACTTGTTTGATGCGCTCTTCCATCCACTCTATCGCAAAGGTATCGTCCGTATTTACATCGGCGGCCACACGTGCTTCCCACATTTTCACCAGCTTCATTGCGTTCCACAGTTTGTTGCCAAAATTGCGGCCTTGCTCTAGCATCGTTTCGTCGTATAGCAAATCATTGCCGGCAGGCGATGCTATCATTACACTAAAGCGCACCGCATCGGCGCCGTGTATTTCTATCAGCTCTAGTAGGTCGGGCGAGTTGCCAAGCGACTTGCTCATCTTTCTGCCTTGCTTGTCGCGTACAATACCTGTGAAATATACTTTGTCGAAGGGTTTTTTATCTAAGAAGGTCTCCCCTGCCATTATCATACGGGCTACCCAAAAGAAGATAATCTCTGGTGCTGTAACCAGTGTATTGGTGGGATAATAATAAGCCAGCTCTTTGTTGTCAGGGCTCTCGTTCCAACCAAAAACCTGCATTGGCCATAGCCAGCTGCTAAACCAAGTGTCCAAGCAATCATCGTCTTGCCTTAGGTCGCCTTGCTTGCCTTCTGGCTTGGCAGCCAAGTACTTTTCGTAAGCTTGTTTTTCGGTTTCGCCAATATACATTTCGCCCTCAGCATCATACCAAGCAGGTATGCGCTGCCCCCACCAAAGCTGGCGGCTGATGCACCAATCCTTGATATTGCTCATCCAGTGGCGGTACAGGTTCTTGAATTTAGGCGGAAAGAATTTTACGTTTTCTTCCATCACCGTATCCAGCGCTGGCTTTGCCATTTCGGCCATATCGCACCACCATTGCATACTTAGGCGTGGCTCTATCACCGCGTCTGTGCGCTCCGAAAAGCCTACCTGATTGCTATAGTCTTCTTCTTTTACATAATTGCCCGATAGCTTCAGGTCTTCTATTATTTTTTTGCGTACCGCAAAACGGTCTTCGCCAATATACATACCTGCGGCTTCGCTCAGCGTACCGTCATCGTTCAGGGTGTCTATTACTTGCAGCTTGTATTTGATACCTAGGTTATAATCGTTGATATCGTGGGCAGGCGTCACCTTTAGCGCGCCTGTACCAAATTCTAGGTCTATATAATCGTCGAAGATAATAGGCACTCTGCGGTTAATCAGTGGCACAAAAGCGTACTTGCCTTTTAGGTGTGCATAGCGCGGGTCGTTGGGGTGCACGCAGATGGCCGTATCGCCCAAGATGGTCTCGGGGCGCACTGTGGCTATGGTAATGTACTCTTCTGCTTCCGTGTCCAATTTGTATTGCACATAGTACAGTTTCGAGTTGGTTTGTTTGTGTATCACCTCTTCATCGCTGAGGGCAGTTTTGGCTTTCGGGTCCCAGTTTATCATTTTTACCCCACGATATATAAGGCCCTTATTGTATAGCTCTACAAACACACGCATCACGGCAGCGTAGTATTCTTTGTCCATCGTGAAGTGTGTCCTGTTCCAATCTAGCGTGCAACCAAGCTTTTTCAATTGCGACAAGATAATGCCGCCATACTTCTCTTTCCACTCCCAAGCATAGCCTAGGAACTCGTCTCTGCTCAGTTTGTTTTTATCTATCCCTTTTTCACGCAGCATCGCCACCACTTTGGCCTCGGTAGCTATAGATGCGTGGTCGGTGCCCGGCACCCAGCAAGTGTTGTAGCCCTGCATTTTGGCACGGCGTATCAGCACATCTTGCACCGTATTGTTGAGGGCATGCCCCATGTGTAGTATGCCCGTCACGTTTGGTGGCGGCATCACTATGGTGTAGGCAGGCCTATCGTCTGGGCTGCTATAAAAATAACCCTTGTCCATCCAATGTTGGTACCATTTTGCCTCTGCTTCGTTGTGTCCAAAATTCTTACTTAATTCCTTGCTGCTCATATATTGCTGTTCTAAAAATTGTGTGCGCCGCTAGCACGCTATTGCCTAGCCGCGGCGGCAAAGATAATAAACACACACAAAGGATTTTATTTTATTGCCCACAACTATTCACTGCCAAGCATTTCTTTTTTTGGGCGCTTAAGCTTTCATCTCCTTCGTGAGGCTTTGGGTCTCGGGCTGTTGCTTGTACTCCTCGCTGCGCTGCGGGGTACAGCTGCCATCCCGCGCAGGTTGGGGCTTTGGGTGCTGCTATTGGGCTTTTCTTATCGCGCAGCCCAAAAACAAAAAAGCCAACTAGCCTTGCGACCAATTGACTTTTTTTAATGTTGTGACGCCAGGGGCTAGTGCTGCCTATTCGGGGTCTAGCTCTATGTCTAGGGTGCTGACAACGCCTACGGATATGACTACGTTGTGCACAACCTTGGTGCGGTAGCCGGGGGCGGTAACGCGCACTGTGTA
>JADLEN010000037.1 GCA_020846105.1 Chitinophagaceae bacterium
CCTTTACCTTTACCCATACGCACTTCTGCTGGTTTGTTGGTAATTGGCTTATCTGGAAATATACGAATCCAAACATTACCTTCACGCTTCATATGACGCGTCATTGTTTGACGAGCTGCCTCAATTTGGCGGTTAGTAATCCATTTTGGTTCTAAAGCTTTGAGACCAAATGAACCGAAGGCAATAGTTGCTCCACGTTGAGCGTTTCCTCTGATTCGGCCTTTATGGGCTTTCCTGTGTTTTGCTTTTTTTGGCTGTAACATGGTTACAATATTTTATTAATAGTGTTGTCTAAAAATTATTTTCTCTATGGGCAATTAGTTGCGCGGAGTAGCACTTCTGCCACCACCACGACGATCGCCTGCTGGTTTTCTGTCGCCTCCTCGGCCACCACCTCTGCGATCATCGCCAAATGAGCGAGGAGCACCTTTAGGTTCGTTGCCAGCTGTTAGGTTAGGATTCAAATCTCTTTTACCTAAAACTTCACCTTTACAAATCCAAACTTTGATACCAATTTTTCCATAAACAGTCATTGCATATACAGATGCATAATCAATGTCCATACGGAAAGTATGTAAAGGAGTACGTCCTTGTTTAAATTCGTCAGAACGTGCAATCTCAGCACCACCCAAACGACCACCAAGCTTTACTTTGATACCTTCTGCTCCCATTCTCATGGCAGTAGTAATAGCCATTTTAGTAGCACGTTTAAAGCTTACGCGACCTTCAATTTGACGAGCTATTGTTTCACCAACAATTACCGCATCAAGCTCTGGGCGACGAATCTCCATAATGTTGATTTGAACATCTTCTTTATGAGTAAGTTTTTTCAACTCTTCTTTGATGCGATCAACTTCTGTTCCACCTTTACCAATAATGATACCAGGCTTAGAGGTGTGAATAGTAATGATTAATTTTGCTAAGGTACGCTCGATAACAATACGGCTAATACCACCTTTATTGATACGTGCAGCTAAGTAAGTACGAATTTTGTGATCTTCTACGAGTTTCTGACCAAAATCTTTTTTCTCACCATACCACATAGAATCCCATCCGCGGATGATACCTAACCTGTTACCAATAGGATTTGCTTTTTGACCCATTCTACTTTATATTATTGAATGTTGAATTAATTAATTTTTAGTGTTGTTTGCACGACCATCTACAACAAGCGTAACGTGGTTACTTCTTTTGCGAAGTCTGTAAGCACGACCTTGTGGTGCAGGGTTCATACGCTTAAGCGTACGGCCACAATCCACAAAAATTGTTTTTACATACAAATTGGCTTCGATTACATCAACACCCTCATTTTTTAATCTCCAGTTAGCAATAGCGCTCAAAAGGAGTTTTTCCAAAGGCACCGACGGGTGTTTGGCACTGAACTTAAGTGTGTTCAACGCTTGCTCTACGTTCATACCACGGATCAAGTCGGCCAATAGGCGCATTTTGCGTGGCGAAGTAGGTTGATTATTTAAGCGAGCTACAGCTTCCATTATAAAAGTTGTTCTTTATTAAGTTGGCACTTCCAGAAGAAAGATACCGTTGTGATTATTGAAAATTTTGTTTCTTTATTATTTGCTTCCGCTATGACCTCTGAAATTGCGTGTTGGTGCAAATTCTCCTAGCTTATGCCCTACCATGTATTCTGTAACATAAACAGGGATAAACTTATTGCCATTGTGTACTGCGAATGTTTGACCTACAAAGTCTGGAGTAATAGTAGAGCGACGGCTCCATGTTTTTAATACACCTTTTTTTGCTGTACCTCCTGCAATAGCTAGCACTTTGCTTTCTAATTTTGCATCTACGTAAGGTCCTTTACTAATTGAACGAGCCATTTTTTATTTATATTTTGCGAATGTTGATTTGCGGAATTGCTATTTTAACTAATCGCGGTTATTTATCTAATATTTTACTACTTCTTGTACTGTGCTGACAATTTCTTGCCATCTCTTCTTTGAATAATCAGCTTATTGCTTGGGTTATTCGTGTTACGTGTTTTTTCACCTTTTGCATATTTACCAGTGCGACTACGTGGATGACCGCCTGAAGAGCGACCTTCACCACCACCCATCGGGTGATCTACTGGGTTCATTGCTACACCTCTTACACGTGGGCGAATACCTTTCCAACGATTACGACCGGCCTTACCCATTGATTGTAATTGGTGGTCACTGTTAGATACTGTACCTACAGAAGCCATACAGTTGATCAATACTTTGCGCAATTCACCAGAAGGCATCTTTAGGATTGCATATTTCTCTTCTTTATTCGCAAGCTGTGCAGATGTGCCTGCCGAACGCGCCATAGAACCACCTTTACCAGGTTGCAATTCGATGTTGTGAACGGTAGTACCCAAAGGCATATTCTTAAGCAATAGTGCATTACCAACTTCTGGTGCTACTTTATCGCCGCTGATTACTTTTGTACCTACCTCAAGGCCTTGTGGGGCAATGATGTAACGCTTTTCACCATCGGCATAAGCCAATAGAGCTATAAACGCTGTACGGTTTGGATCGTACTCGATAGATTTAACGGTAGCAGGAATATCTTTCTTGTTACGTTTGAAATCTATAATACGGTATTTAGTTTTGTTTCCGCCACCCATATAGCGCATTGCACGACGACCTTGAAAGTTACGTCCGCCTGTATTAGGCAATGCTTCGAGCAAGCTCTTTTCAGGAACATTGGTAGTAATTTCCGCGTATGCGTTACCAACTCTCCAACGGGTACCGGCAGTGACCGGTTTGTATTTACGTAATGCCATTTTAGTTTTTTATTAAGTTGTTCCGTAGCTTTTGTTGACAAAAACTTCTTTACCTCTATTTTTTACATTGAAAAAAGATCAATCGATTCGCCTTCTGCCACAGTAACTGTTGCTTTCTTGTAGGCCGATTTCATACCGCTAAGAATACCAGTCTTAGTCATACGATTCTTTTGTTTACCAGGTACAACAGATGTATTTACATCTATTACTTTTACATTGTAAAAGCTTTCAACAGCGGTTTTCACCTCTAGCTTATTTGCTTTTCTGTCTACCATAAATGTATAGCGTCTGCTGCTTTCCATTTGGGCATTTGCTTTTTCTGTAAGTACTGGCTTAATTAATACGTCAGCAGGTTTCATATGCTTTTTATTTTCGAGTTTCGAAAAATTATTTTTTTCTTTTATACTATCCTTCTACTACTTCTATCGCTTCTTCAGTAAAAAACTTTGCAGTGCTTTCTGTAAGAATGATAATGTTATCATTTACTAAATCGTAAGTGTTGATATCGCTCAACACTACTGTTTTGTTGATAGCAATGTTACGTGCACTTAAGTAAACGTTAGTATCGTACTCTGGCAATACCAACAAAGTCTTACGAGCATTGTTAGATACGCTACTCAATACAGTAGTGAATGTTTTTGTTTTTGGAGCTTCGATATTGAAATCTTCAACTACAACGATTTGGTTAGCACGTGCTTTGTGAGACAATGCAGAGATTTTAG
>JADLEN010000038.1 GCA_020846105.1 Chitinophagaceae bacterium
ACCCGACAGCGCATTCCCATATTCGGCTGGCATAGCACCCGAAAAAAAATCAGAATTTGCCAATACCTGGCTACTCAATGCCGTCAACCCGCCACCACCAAAAGCACCTAAATCTGCAAAATGATTAGGATTAGGTATCTCTACACCTTCCAATTTCCATTGTAATGATTGAGGGCTATTGCCCCTTACCACTATAGCATTATTACCCACATTGCTAGACACGCCAGCAAATGCCGAAACCAGCCTTGCAGGGTCATCAAAGCCACCTGCATACCGCTTAGCCTCTTCCACACTCAGCATCCTTGCACTTAAAGTAGCAGTGCTATTGATCGGACGTCTTTTGTTTAGCCCCGACCTCACAACCACCTCCCCCAACAAAGTCCCATTTTCTTTCAACGACACATTCAGCAATACCTCCTTGCCAGACGTCACCTGTATTTCATTCATCACTTGCCGCTCATAGCCCATCATAGACACCTCAAAATTGTATCTACCCACATTTATATTTTCCAACACAAAATTTCCTAAGCTATCCGTAGCCGCACCCTTATCCGTATGCTGGATTTTTATTATTGCAAAAGACAATGGCGCTCCAGATGCATTATCAACAATAGTGCCCCTAACAGACTGCGTAGGCTGCTGCGCTGCGCTCCATAACCAACAAAATACAGCAATACAAGAAAGAAAAAGATGTTTATACATGAGTAATTTTTTTGGGAGCGGGCCTAAGAAAGCACAAATATCCCCCAATATTCCATTTAATTCAAAACCCGTTTTTTCTGCCCTGCACCCACACCCCAACCCTAACTACAAGCCTGCCGCACCCATACTTGGGCGAGTATGCGGCTAGGGTAAGAAGCGGCTTTGGAGCTCGGGGCTGGGTATCATGCAGCTGTGGCGGCGGCCAAAGATGCGGTAGCGGTAGCGGGCTATGAGGCGGTATATGCCGTCGCGGATAAAGGGTGGTATGATGATGAGGGCGTAGGCTAGGCGCCAGGGCCAGCCGAGGATGTGCAGTGTGCGCAGGGCGGCGCCAGAGCGGCTGTGGTAGCGGCCATGGGCTATGAGTATAAAGGTGCTGTGCTGGCTGGCAGGTAGGCCGCCATCGGCTAGTAGTTGCTGGCCTATGGGCGATTGTAGGCTGGCAAAGCGTAGGCGGGCGTGCCTATCTTGGCGGATGAGGAAGTGGACGGTGCTGTTGCAGAGGTTGCATACCCCGTCGAACAGGATGATGTATGGTGTGGGCATTAGCGACTGTTGTTGGCTCTATAGTCTTGGAGCACTTGCTGCAGTACTGTGAGGCGCTTGGCGGCCCAGGCTTGGCTGTTGGTTTCGGTGCTGGGTATGGCAAAGCTTTGGGCAAAGAAGTACACGTAGTTGCGCTCGTCGCTTTTGTTCATAGATTTGGGTGCTTCGGTTACTTTTACTTGGTGCTCTAGGTAGCCTACTATCCAAAGTACTTGCTGCTGCTGGGTGTTGTGGCCCCAGCCGGTTTTGTAGTAGTATTTGAGGCCGTCGGGGCTGCTGCTGCGTAGCATTAGGCTGCGTACGATGCGTTGGGTACGGTCTGTAAATGGTAGCTGATCGAAGTATAGTTTGCGGATGAAGCCTAGCTGCTCGTCGGCGGAGATGAGGAGGCTGTTGTCTGTCCAGCAGGTGGCTACAGAGTCGCCGATGGTTTTGTTGCCGTATTGTACGGTGTCTAGGAAGTGTTGGAGGCGTTCTTTGCCTATGCGGCGTGCTAGCTCTTTGAAGTAGGGCTCGGAGCTGTATTCGAAGGCTTGGCGTAGGGTAAGGTCTTGGTTCCACTCGGGGTGGCTGCTGCTGCTATCGCCGTAAAATGGGATGATGAATTTGTCGTCTTTGAGCACGCCAAGCTCTAGGCCTGCTAGGCTCAGCATTATCTTGAAGGTAGATGCTGGTAGCTGGTGGGCGGTGTCTTGGGCTAGGTTGTAATAGTGAACAGCATCGTGGGCTTGGTCGCGGAGGATGATGCCGGCGTTGGCTATGCCTGCGTCTTGGTAATACTTGGCCCACTCGGGGTGCTGGTGTATGCGGGCGTCTTTGCAAGATGCAAGGGCTAGCAGCAGGGTAGCAAATATGGGTAAAAGTAGGGAGTGCTTGATATTATGGGTAGTGCTTGTCATTGTATATGTTTGGGGGTGCAAATATAGTACCATTTGGGGAGCTGTGGCCGTTATGTGGGTTTATTATCTGCTGCGCAATAAGTGTGTATTGTGCTATTTTTTTGTTTGCTTTGCAAGGTGAATCTCCCCTTGCTCATAGCCCGCCGATACTTGTTGGTACAAAAGGCATCATTTTCGGCATTTATCATAAAGCTAGCCATAGTGGCCACTGCACTGAGTGTGGCAGTGATGATAATGGCGGTGACGGTGGTGGGTGGTTTCAAACAAACGATCCGTGGCAAGCTGTATAGCTTTTGGGGGCATGTGTTGGTAGTACCGTTTAACGATAACCCGAGCAATGTAGTGTCGGCCAAGCCTATAAGCTATAGCCCACAACTGATGGCCTATATGCGCCAAGACCCCAATGTGGCATCGGTAGCACCATTTGTGGTGCGCCCAGCCATACTGCAAGCCAAGGGACAGATGGAAGGCTTGCGGCTAAAGGGTATAGGTAAAGACTATACTATACCTAGTAGCTTGCAACTAAAAGGTGCTGATATAAGTTATACGGATAGTAGCTATGCCAAAGAAGTAATCATCTCGCAAACTACTGCTAGCAAAATGCGGTTGGCTATAGGCGATGAGGTGCTTTTTTATTTTTTAGAGCAAGGCGCCAGCCAGCCACGCATACGAAAACTAAAAATAGTAGGCACCTACCATACTGGCATGGAAGATGTGGACCAATACCTAGCCATCTGCGACATGCGCTTGCTACAACATATCAACAATTGGCAGCCAAGCGATATCAACGGCTACCAAATAAGTGCCAAAAACGAGGATAAAAGCCAGGCCATTGCCGACCGTATTTTTGCAGATACAGAACTGAGCCCGCAAACCATTACCGACACGTTTCCGGGTATTACAGATTGGCTAGCTGTGCAAGACCTGAGTGTGCGCATACTACTGATAATAATGGCTATAGTAGCTACTATAAGTATGGGGGCAGCATTGCTAATATTAATAGTAGAACGTGCCAGCATCACTGGCCTGCTCAAAGCTTTGGGGCTAAGCAATAGTGCTACGCAGCAGATATTTATATACATAGCCCTGCTCACAGGTGGTCTGGGTGTGCTTATTGGCAATATATTTGCTATCGGCATCTGCCTATTGCAGCAGCGTTATGGTTTCTTAAAAATGACCGAAGCCACCTATTTTATGGACACTGTGCCTATGCTGATACAGCCAGGTGCAATACTAATTATAGATGCTGCCACCAGTGTTATTACGCTGCTGTGTATGTGGCTACCAACCTTGTATGTGCGGCGCATGCAGCCTGCAAGGGTATTACAGTTCAAGTAATAAATTACAAGCAGCAATCCGGATTAAAAGACATTTTTACATTTCTGTGCATTATTGCAAGACACAAATATTTGGTCGTCTTTCTATAACTATTAGTGCGCCCATTTAATCTAAGAATGAATTAAGAAATCCTTATAGCTTTTTCTATAAAGTTAAGAGTGAGTGGCCCCGTTTTTCTAATTCACAAGCATCTCAACTTGCCTTAGTTACTTATAGCATTTTGACAACAAAAAGGCTTCGTGCACTTTTCTCTGTGTGCATTATGGTTAAATAGGCAATTAGGTCTTGTGCAACTTCCTCAACCCGAAACTTAATACCAACAATTAGGCACAAAAAAAGAGCCTTCAAATATAATTTGAAGGCTCTTTTAAATTTAATGTTTATCTCAATTAGTGAGCAACAGAAACGCGGTTTGAAACGCGCTGACCATTTGCTTCTACAGTGTACAAGTACACACCAGCAGCAAGGTTGCTAGTATTGAAAGTAGCAGTTGCTTCTTGACCAGCATTTGCATTTACTGATTGAGTAGCTACTACTTGACCAATCATATTGGTAAGGCTAACTGTAACAGTTGATTTTTCGTTTACAGTAAAAGGAACACTCAACTCAGTATTTGCTGGGTTAGGGAATGCTTTTACTTTAGCTATCAAAGATGTTTCGTTAATAGATAAATGCTTAACTAAACCGCAAGATGTGCAAGAAACAGTAATAGAATTCAACAAGTATTGGTAGAACCAGCTTGTAGCTGTGTTGGTAGCACCAATAACCAATTGAGGAGCATAGAAATTAGTATCTGTGCTAAACATCAAAGAAGACATGCTGTGGTCGCCAGAATACCAAGTGTATTTTGGAGCTTCAGACATTGTAGTAGTACCAGGATAAGCAAAACCTGGACGGAAGTTGTGACGCTGAGTTACAGTGTCCGAATTTTTGTTCCAAGCACCACCAGTTCTGAATGTGTAAGATACCAAAACTACATTACCTGCAGGCACAGCAAGTGGCGTAGGCACTTTATAAGAAAATTCTTGAAAAGTTGTAGCTGAAGCTGCGGCAACACGCATAGAAGGTGTCAA
>JADLEN010000039.1 GCA_020846105.1 Chitinophagaceae bacterium
ACAGTTCTATTTTGGCTTTCAAATTAGGTGTTACAGCAGAGG
The DNA here is from genome assembly GCA_020846105.1 of Chitinophagaceae bacterium. GTDB lineage: Bacteria > Bacteroidota > Bacteroidia > Chitinophagales > Chitinophagaceae > Rurimicrobium. The sequence continues at coordinate 43 of JADLEN010000039.1, forward strand.
TGCCAAAGCCCACTTTTACAATGTCGATATATGGCCTAGCGATTGAAATGAAATTCTTTACTTCCTCAAGAGAAAGGCCTTTGTCCATAATCATGGTGAGGCCATTGTTTCGCGGAATGGACGTGCGCTCAGGTATGTTTTTTAATGGAAAATTCATAAAAAGAAATCTTAAAATATGCGCCCAAAGGTAAGTGCAAATGCATAATTAAAGGACAATGTGGGTGCATTGTTTTTTTGGGAATAAATTAATAGTCCTTTTGCTAACTTAGCAACTTATTTGCAAAAAAATATGAAACGTAATAGACCTGTTGTTGGCTTTATCATTGGTGCAATAGTGCCTCTATTGGGATACCTCATTGTTTATCTGATTTTTAGAAATGGTTCTCAATCATTAGAAAGCTTTACCTCTGCCTATTGGAGCAATAACAAGACTTTTGCAAAACTACTTACACTTAGTATCCTTGCCAATTTGGTGCCTTTTGTGTATTGTAACGCCAAGCGCTATGATTATGTTTCTAGAGGGGTATTTGTAGCCACAATGCTTTATGTAGTGTTTATCATTTTGCTGATGTTTGTATGGTAATTATTAAAACACAGCGTATTGAAATATTATATCATTGCAGGTGAGGCTAGTGGCGATTTGCATGGTAGCAACCTGATTAAAGAGATTTTACAGCAAGATAGCCAAGCCAATATACGTTGTTGGGGTGGTGATAAAATGCAAGATACTGGCGCCACGCTTGTGAAACATTACCGAGATCTAGCTTTTATGGGTTTTGTAGAGGTAATAAAACACCTTGGAACCATCCTTAAAAATATTACTTTTTGCAAAAAAGATGTCATTGATTTTGCGCCAGACGTGCTGGTGTTGATAGATTATCCAGGCTTTAACCTTCGTATAGCCCAATGGGCTAGGGCAAATAAAATTAAGGTCGCATACTATATATCACCACAAGTATGGGCTTGGAAAGAAAATAGGGTAAAAACCATAAAGCAGTGTGTGGATACTATGCTTGTAATATTGCCATTCGAAGTGGAATTTTATAAAAAGTGGCATTTCGAAGTTACCTATACGGGCCATCCTTTAGTAGCAGTAATACAGCAAGAAAAAGAAAAAATTATTACAAAGCCAATAGCCGAAAAGCCATTAATAGCGCTATTGCCGTGTAGTAGAGCGCAAGAGATAAATGTGAAATTGCCTATAATGCTTTCGGTAGTTGCTTATTTTCCTGAATACCAATTTGTAGTTGCGCAAGCGCCATCTGTGCCCGACGAATTGTTGCACCAAATTATTGGCAAGCATAATGTTCTTTTAGCCAAAGACGATACGTATAATCTGCTGAAACAGGCTACTGCTGGGCTTATTACAAGTGGTACGGCTACCTTAGAAACTGCTTTGTTTGGTCTGCCGCAAGTGGTGTGTTATAAGGGCAATCCGGTTTCTTATTGGTTAGCCACTAAACTAGTGAAGGTAAAATACATTTCACTTGTAAACTTGATTATGGATAAACTTGTGGTAAAAGAATTAATTCAAAACGACTTGAATACCGCCAACCTTGTGGCTGCGCTTAATGATATTATAAAACCTGGCATGATGCGCCAAAAAATAATAGCCGATTATCAAAAACTTTGGGGCATTTTAGGTGCAAAGCCCGCATCAAAAATTGCTGCTGAAAAGGTAATAGCTCTAGCAAAACCCTAATAATTATGAGTAAATTATTTTCAAGTTTTAAAATTAAAGAAGTAACCCTTGCCAATAGAATTGTTGTATCGCCAATGTGCCAATACTCTTGTATTGATGGATTTGCCAATAATTGGCATCTTGTACATTTAGGCACAAGGGCTGTAGGTGGTGCTGGTCTTATTATTCAAGAGGCCACAGCTGTATTGCCTGAGGGCAGAATAAGCTATGCCGACATGGGTATTTGGAAAGATGAGCACATCGAAAAGCTTTCGGAAATCAATAAATTTATTCATGAAAATGGAGCTGTGGCTGGCATACAACTAGCACATGCTGGCCGAAAAGCAAGTGCCGAAACGGCGTGGAACGGCGGCAGACAAATACAAGATGGCGAACACAGCTGGCCAACAGTAGCCCCTTCAGCAATACCTTTTCACGAAAAAGATAAAATGCCTATTGAGCTTAGCAAAACCGATATTCTTACAATAATTGCTGCGTTCAAAGATGCGGCAAGAAGGTCTTTGCTCGCAGGTTTCAAAGTATTAGAAATACATGCCGCACACGGATATTTAATTCATGAATTTTACTCGCCACTCAGCAACAAGCGTAGTGATGAATATGGTGGCTCGTTTGAAAATAGGATTCGATTTTTATTAGAAATTATTACTGCCATACAAACAGAATGGCCAAATCATCTACCTCTTTTTGTAAGAATTTCAGCAACCGACTGGGTAGCAGATGGTTGGGCAATTGAAGACTCGGTGCAGCTCGCAATCATACTTAAAGCCTGCGGGGTAGATTTGATAGATGTCTCAAGTGCAGCTAATATACCCAAGGCACCAATACCCCTTAGGCCCAACTATCAAGTGCCTCTATCTGCACAAATAAAGCAACAAGCAATTATTGCAACTGGTGCTGTAGGCCTTATCACTACCGCATCTCAGGCTGAAACCATTTTGCAAAACAATGAAGCCGATCTTATTTTTCTAGGAAGAGAGCTGCTGCGCAATCCATACTTTCCGTTGCATGCAGCACAAGAGTTGGGCGACGAAATAGCATGGCCTAAACAATACGAACGAGCAAAAATATAGCCTATGAATACTAAGTATTTCTTCCTGATTATTTTAAGTATCTGTTTTGCAACTAGTGTAGTTGCACAACGCATAGAGGCTACGATAATTATGGAATCTCGCTCCAACAACCCTAACGAATTGATTTATAAAAAAGGGATGCAGTTAAAGCTATCAGATTTTCAAGGACCTGTTGAAGCGGGCATGCACGCAATTGCAATGGCTTATACTGGCGTGTCTTTGCAGTATAGTGGTTCTAATAAAAATGGCATGCTTAATTTGAAAATCCAATTATATACCTCCTTTGATAAATCAAGGTCTTGGTGTATGGAGCAGCACAAAGACGACTGGACTTTGGCGCACGAACAAAGACATTTCGATATTACAGTAATCAATGCCTGTATGCTATACAGAGCGTTATCTTCGTTTTCGTTTAGTAAAAATTTTGAAAAAGAAATTGCTGAAATGCAAACTAAGTATAGGGTAAAAAATGAGCAAGAACAAGATGAATACGACAAGGCAACCAATCACGGTATCAATAAAGAAGAACAAGTAGCTTGGAATAAAAAAATATCAGAAACACTATCTCAATGCGACGATTGTTTTCCTTAGATTCAGGAAAATGGTGCTTCATTGTTTGTGCTTACAAAGCCTATCTATAATAAGTATGGATAGGCTTTTTGCTATCTTGTATCTTTGTCGGCCAAAGATATTTGACTTATGATTTTAAGAATACAGACACTTACTTTTCTACTGCTACTTATATGCAATTTCGAAGCCACTGCTCAAGGTGGCTCTTCTGCAATTTTACAAAAAATAAAAAAGCTCAATACTGTAGGCTCTGTGCTGTACATAGCTGCACACCCCGATGATGAAAACACAAGGTTGCTAGGCTATCTTGCCAATGAAAGAAAATTGAAAACAGGCTATTTGTCGCTTACTCGTGGCGATGGCGGTCAAAATTTAATTGGAAAAGAACAGGGCGAAATGCTTGGTCTTATACGCACGCAAGAGTTGCTAGCTGCGCGCAGGATAGACGGTGCAGAACAATTCTTTTCTCGGGCCTATGATTTTGGATATTCTAAAACTCCTGAAGAAACATTTTCCTTTTGGGATAAAGAAGCAGTGCTTGCCGATGTTGTTTGGGTTATCCGAAACTTCAAACCTGATGTTATTATTTGTCGTTTTCCTACTACTGGCGAGGGTGGCCACGGGCATCATACAGCATCTGCAATGCTTGCTGTAGCAGCATTCAAGGCTGCTGCCGACCCTACACGCTTTCCTGAGCAATTGAGTAAAACCACAGTTTGGCAAGCAAAACGTTTGTTTTGGAACACCTTTAATTTTGGTGGGCTTAATACTACTTCCGAAAATCAAATTAAATTGGATGTTGGGGGATACAATGCTTTGTTAGGTAAGTCATATGGCGAGATGGCGGCCGAAAGTCGCACTTGCCATAAAAGTCAAGGTTTTGGCTCGGCAAAAATGCGCGGTGAGCAATTTGAATTTTTCAAACAATTAGATGGCGATAGTGCCAAGAAAGATGTATTTGAAGGCATTCAGCTCAGTTGGCCACGTTTTGCAAATACGAATTCCTTAAAGGAAATATTGGATAATTGTATTGCACAATTTGATGCCCAAAGTCCCGAGAAGTCAATACCAGCCTTAATTCGATTTTACAAACAATTACAAAACATTAAAAGCAATGATGCTGCACTGATGGCGTGGAAGGCAACCAAACAGCAAGATGCTCAAGACCTAATCTTAGCTTGTGCTGGTTTGTGGATAGAAACCACTGCCAGCGATTTTGTAGCAATTCCTGGCAAAGAAATTGCTTACACCACCCAAATTGTATGTCGTAACAAAGCTACTGTTTCGCTCTCGAAAATTAGTTTTTTAAACACCGATACTATAACCAACTTGGCGCTAAAATCAAACCAATTATATTCTTTTAAAAGAAAGGAACAATTGCAAAGCAACACCACATTCTCTAATCCATATTGGTTGTCAAGGCAACATACTGCAGGTGCTTTTATTGTCGAAAACCAAGACTTGATAGGAAAGGGCGAAAATGAAGCTGCTTTAAATGTGAATATTGACTTGGAAATTAATGGGGAGCAGTTGCTCATCAAATCGCCAATAGTTTTTAAAAGCACCGACCCTGTAAAAGGAGAAATTTATCGCCCATTAGAAGTGTTGCCAGTTGCAACTATCAATGCTATAGAACCGGCAGTTTTGTTGCGAAATGACAAGCCAAAAGTCATCCAATTTGTTGTCAAAGCAAATGCTCAAAATGTAAAAGGTATAGTGCAAATGAACGTGTCTGAGGGCTGGGATGTGACCATTGAAAATCCAAATTTCGATTTGAAAAACAAAAATGATGAGGCTATTATTGAAGCAACAATTATTGCCAAAGGCGATGCGAATGCTGGTGAATTGCATCCCAATTTATTGGTAGATAATGTTCGTTACAACCATCATATCCGTAGGATAGATTACGACCATATTCCTGCGCAGTTCACTTTGTCGGCATCAATAGTAAAGCTGCAAAAAATTGATATTAAAAAAGCAGGAAAAAATATTGGCTACCTACCTGGTGCTGGCGATGAGGTTGCATCTTGTCTTCAGCAAATTGGATATAACGTTACACAACTTACCGATGATTTATTAGCCATCACCGACCTTAAACAGTTTGATGCGATAGTGTCTGGTATTCGTGCCTACAATACTAACGACAAATTACAATCGTACCATAAAAAATTGATGAACTATGTAGCTAGCGGAGGTAATATGATAGTACAATACAACACCAACAACCGCATCAGTACTGTGCCTCCGCAGATAGGTCCTTACCCTTTTGTGATCACTCGTGAGCGTGTAACCGACGAGCTTGCCAAGGTAAATATTTTGGACAAAAATCATGCAGCATTTAATTTCCCAAATAAAATTTCAGAAGCAGATTTTGCAAATTGGATACAAGAACGTGGTATTTATTTTGCCACAGATAGTGCCAATAATTATCAAAAATTATTGAGTATGCAAGACCCTAATGAAAAAGCAAATGAGGGCAGTTTGTTGCTTTGCAGCTATGGCAAGGGTAATTTTGTTTATACTGGATTAGCGTTTTTTAGGCAATTGCCCGCTGGAGTGCCCGGTGCGTATCGCTTGTTTGTAAACCTGCTGAGCTTGCCGCCAAACGAAACCAAAAACAATTAAAAATATGAAAGAAGAGCAACCGCCTTTCTTGGGCAAATGGTCTAATATTTATTGGCTGTTAATTATTGTGCTTTTAGTGTTTATCTTGTTTTTAGCTGGCCTCACAAATTATTTTTCATGAGCAGTATAGACTGGGTAGTATTAATTCTGACCTTATTGTCAATCGTGATTTATGGTGTTTGGAAAAGCCGTGGGGCCCAAAACATAGAGGGTTATTTATTGGCCGATAGAAAACTGCCATGGTACCAGGTGGGCTTTTCTGTAATGGCCACTCAAGCTAGTGCTATTACTTTTTTGTCGGCGCCAGGGCAGGCCTACAGCGATGGCTTACGTTTTGTTCAATTTTATTTTGGTTTGCCATTGGCCATGATAGTGCTTTGTGTGGCATTCATACCTGTTTTTCATAAGCTCAATGTGTACACTGCTTATGAATATTTAGAGCAAAGGTTTGATAATAAAACACGTAGCCTTACTGCGTTTTTATTTTTGTTGCAGCGTGGCTTATCCACCGGTATTACCATCTATGCGCCATCCATTATTTTGTCTACGATATTGCAAATAGACATCACCTTTACCACCCTGCTAATGGGTAGTATTGTAATACTATACACGGTGTATGGCGGCACCAAGGCTGTCTCTTATACCCAAATGCTGCAAATGCTGATAATCTTTACTGGTTTGATCTTTGCTGGTTATATGGTGGTGCATTTATTGCCTAAGAATGTTGGCTTTTTCGATGCGCTGCATATAGCAGGCAAGCTAGACAAAATGAATGCTATTGATACAAAGTTTGATTGGAATAATCGATACAACATTTGGTCGGGTATTATTGGCGGCTTCTTTTTGCAATTGTCTTATTTTGGTACAGATCAGTCGCAGGTAGGGCGCTATCTTACTGGCAAGTCGATTGCACAGAGTAGGCTAGGATTGGTGATGAATGGGCTGATAAAAATTCCGATGCAGTTCTTCATTTTATTAATTGGCATTTTGGTATTTGCTTTTTATCAGTACAATACACCACCGCTTTTTTTCAATAAAGTAGAGATAGCCAAATTGGAGCAAAGCCCACTTCGCAAAGACTATCAAGTACTCAAAAGTAATTATGAGCTCGCACAAGAAAGTAAAAGGGCGAACATTGATAACTTACTAGAAGCCGTACATCAAAAGGATAAAGAAAAGGAACGAATAGCAGAAATGGCGCTTCGCCAAAATCATCAAAAAAGTGAAGCCATTCGTACAGAAGCCTTGCAATTGATGAAGCAAAATGACAGTGCGGCAGACACCAACGATACCAATTATGTGTTCCTTAGTTTTGTGATGAAATACTTGCCAGTAGGGCTTGTGGGCTTGTTGATAGCGATAATTTTTCTTGCAGCAATGGGCTCCACAGCTAGCGGACTCAATTCATTAGCCTCTACCACAATCGTAGATTTATACAAACGATTTTTTAAAACAACAGGCACTGAAAAACATTTTCTTAATGCATCTCGATGGGCTACCGTGGCTTGGGGCATTTTCTGTATTATAGTGGCGCTTTATGCTAGCAAATTGGGCAATCTTATTGAAGCGGTGAATATTCTGGGCTCGCTATTTTATGGTACTATTTTGGGTATTTTCTTAGTTGCATTTTGGATGAAAAAAGTAAATGGCACCTCTGTTTTTTACGCTGCTATTATTACAGAGGTATTAGTATTCGTAGCTTGGAATGCCAATCTTATGGCTTTTTTGTGGCTCAATGTTTTGGGCTGTTTGTTGTTGATGATTATTGCTTGGGCGATACAGTA
>JADLEN010000040.1 GCA_020846105.1 Chitinophagaceae bacterium
CAATGCTCATGGCAAGTTGTACTCATCCTCCCACAAATTATAGTGGCGAATTTCCTGATGATGTAAAAACAATATTTGAGAATAAATTCGCAACATCTGGCTGCCACAACGGTAAAAGTTACAACAATGCCGCCAACCTGCGTTTAGACAGTTGGGCCAATTTGTTTCAGGGTAGTGGCAATGGCTCTGTGATTGTGCCCTACGATGTTCAAAATAGCTCGCTTACATATTTTGTAAATACCGACCCCAATATTGGCCCTGTATTGCTACCACAAATGCCTATAAATGCAGCACCACTTAGCACTAGTGAGTATCAGACACTTACGGCGTGGATTGCTGCTGGCGCGCCCGATAAAGTAGGTGCAGTGCCCTTTGCTGCCAATGCCGGCGGCCGTCAAAAAATTTATATTTCCCAGCAAGGTTGCGATTTGATAGCGGTGATAGATGCAGAAACCAACTTGATAATGCGCTACATAAAAATAGGCATGTCGCCACAGATAGAGATAGCGCATTGCATCCGTTTTAGTGCAGATGGTCGCTACTGCTACGTTTCGTTTACACAAGGCGATTATATTCAAAAGATAGACGTGGAAAAGGATGAAGTGGTGGACAATCTATACCTTGGTACGGGCTCTTGGAATCTTTTCAAACTGTCCGATGATGGAAAAAGCATGCTTATTAGCGACTTTATAGTTGGCAGAGGAAGGTTGAAATTTATAGATCTTGAACAGTGGAAAGTATTGTTCACATTAGATGATTTTGAAAGCCCACATGGTATTGCCAGCAATCCTACATTCGATACTTTTTTGGTTACTTCGCAATACGGTAATACAGTATATCGGGTGACCAAAAAAGGACAAGTGCGCACTTATAGTTTGGATGATAATGAACCCAATTTTTTGAATAGAACCTTAGATCCTCATGAAATAATAATGTCGCCAGATGGTAGCAAGTATTTTGTGACTTGTGAATTCTCAAACGAAGTGCGCGTAATGGATGCCAAAACCCAAACATTGCTCAAAGTAATACCGGTAGGTACCTTCCCTCAAGAGTTTGCTATTAGCAATAAGAAGCCTTATCTTTTTGTAAGCTGTCAAGAGGAAGTGAGTAGCGAATACCCAGATTTTAAAGGGGCGGTGTATGTGATAGATTACAACACGCTCGCAATTGTAAAGCGTATTCCTGGTCCATTTTACCAGATACATGGCCTTGCTGTGGATGACCGCAGTGGAAGGCTTTATATAGCTAGTAGAAATGTAGCGTCTGACGGGCCTGCCCCGCATCATACTTCTGAGTGCGGGGGACGAAATGGCTATTACAATGTATATGACATCAATACTTTTGCACCGTTCACTACACGTAGGTTTGAATCTAGTGTAGATCCATATTCAGCCGATGTACGTTTTAAAAATTAGTACTTAGGACGAGCTTTTATTTGCTCAAATTTTTAAAGATATTTTACCTAATACTTGCACGTGATTTATGAATTGGAAAGCATACAGTAAAAAGGATATTGCATTAAACATTTTGTTTTCGGCTGTAATAATGTTGCTACCACTTTTGGATGCACCTACACGCAGGCCTACAAGATTACTATATCTCGACAATCCTTACGTTTTTGTAGATTTTATTGTACATTTTTTGTGTCTTATTGCGTTTTATGCCAATTATGTTTATTGGGTACCCAAGTATTATTTGAGCAATAGAAAGTTGTTTTATTTTATTTTAGTTCTCGCTGTTTTTTTCATCATTACGCTAGTACCCGATTTTATAGAAGACAATATCTATACCTATAGAGAACGTACGCCAGACAAGCAACAAATTCATATTCTTATCCAAGTTCGGCACATATTTTATCTTTATTTATCTTTATTTTTCTTTAGCCTTTATCGTATCATCGAGCAGCGCCGGGTGCAATCAGAAAAAGAAAAAGCAGATAGCGAAATACGCTTTTTGAAAGCACAAATAAATCCACACTTCTTATTTAATACCCTCAATAGTATTTATGCGCTTACACATACCGATAGTAAGAAGGCGGGCGATGCGATAGTAAAAATGTCGAACCTAATGCGCTACTCGCTCAATAAATCTGATTCTGAAATTTTGCTATTGAGAGACGCGGTGGGCTACATTGAAAATTATATAGACTTACAGGCGGCCAGATTTGGTAGTACAGTAGTATTGGATACCGAAATAAATATTACAGGCAATTACAAAATAGCACCACTGATGTTATTGCCTTTTATCGAAAATGCTTTTAAGTATGGCATATTCCCATCCAAACCTTCGGTGATATCGGTGCGTCTTTATAATGAAGGTAGCCAGCTATACTTTTTTGTAAGCAATACCAACCATAAAAACGTGGTACAAAATGTAGAAAGTACCGGTATCGGCATTATAAATACAAAGAAAAGATTAGCGGCCATTTATGGAGAAAGGCACGAGATAAAAATTAAAGAAACACAACAATTTTTTAAAGTAGCATTGACAATAGCGCTTGCCGATTAGTTTCTTGTCACTATTTTTATTTATTCTATCCTAAGGATAGCGGCATTTCGATTGTTTTAATAAATTTACCCTTTAAAATATTAATGATTATGATTAATGCTATTGCTATTGACGATGAACCACCAGCCTTAGAGCTGTTATCTTACTACGCAGGTCAGATAGATTATTTGCAGTTGCAAAAAACATTTGTTTCGGCTGATGATGCATTGAAATACATGCGAAAATATCCTGTCGATTTGTTGTTTTTGGATATACAAATGCCTGGCATCTTGGGTACCGAGTTTCGGAAAAAAGTGCCCAAAGATGTACTTGTAATTTTCACTACAGCCTTCAGCAATTATGCAGTAGAAGGTTACGAGTTAGACGTAGTAGACTTCTTGCTCAAGCCCTATTCTTTTGAGCGCTTTAGGCAATCTTGCGAAAAGGCAAATAGGGTTTTGCAACAATTAAATCAAAAAGCAAGTGACGAAAAGCCCTACATTTATTTGCGTGCCGATTATAGCTTGGTGAAAGTGCCACTAGACGATTTGTTGTATATCGAGGGGCTAGAGGATTATTGTAAATTTCATTTTGAAAATGAGGCGCCAATGATATTCCGTATTACCATGAAAGGGCTAGTGGAAAAGCTTCCTTCATCTATGTTTATACGGGTACATAGGTCCTATATTGTACACCTAGATAAGGTGGAAAAAGCACGTGGCAACACCATTTACCTGCCAAATAAAGAGATACCAATTGGTAGGCTATATAAGCCACAATTAATGGAGTACTACACAAAGGATATTTAAAACGTTCAAAAATTTCTTTTTAACAAATCGCTTAGCATCCCAATGCTAAGCGATTTTTTTTGTCCTAAAAATGAGTTTGCTTATCGTTTTAAAAATTTCTTAATCGCAAGTACAACGCTTTCTAGCGAGGCAATTAGTAATTGGAAAAGGTATTAATAATATTTGTGTAGCTCAAGATTTTAAGACAGTGCTTTGCTTTTTTGAATTTTTGAATGAAAATTTTTGTAAAATTTTAAACAATTTATTATGCACCTAAAAATTACACCATCATCACTATCCGCCACCAATTCGGGGATAATGACTGCCAAAAATTCGCTCCGGTTTTGGAGGAATTTTATGGTATCGAGTTTGTTGCTTTTAGCAACAATGTTGCCTGATATTGCCAAAGCGCAATCGACGCTTACGATAGGTACGAGTACTTCTACTACGTCTTACTTTCCTATCTACACTTTTTATGGCTCCAATTATTCCCAAAGTACTTATCTCGCTTCAGAGATAGTGGCAGCTGGTGCCACATCTGGTACACCAGGCTTTATCAACTCTATTAGTTGGTATCGTACAAGCTATTATTCTGGATGGACTACCCTTTGTAAAGATTGGGTGGTGTACATGGGTAATGTGTCTAAAACTACATTTAGTACTACTACTGATTGGGTGCCTTACTCTAGTCTTACCGAGGTATTTAATGGTACGTTTACTACTACAGGTACAGGTTGGGTCACTATTACTTTTCCTACTCCATTTTATTGGGATGGCTCTAGCAACCTTGTGGTAGCTGTAGATGAAAATACACCTGGCTACACCTCTACAATGCCTTGGCGTTATACATCGCGCACAGATCGTAGGTCTATTGGTGCATACAGCGATGGTTCTAACCCTAACCCTGCTTCACCGCCTACATCAGGCTATTCTTTTCCTTCATTAAATGGTACACCTAATATTCAATTAAGTTATACAGCTGCTACACCTTGTAGTGGTACTACTGTGGGTGGCACTACTGCGGCCTCGGCTACTACGCTTTGCCCTGGCGAGTCTGTAGGCTTAACGGTTACTGGCGCTACTGTAGGTACAGGTCTTACTTGGCAATGGCAATCTGCATCGGCAGCTGCTGGCCCTTGGACCAATATCACTGGTGAAACTTCTCTGAGCCTTACTATTGCGCCACCAGCTGGTGCTACTACTTACTACAGAAGGGTTACTACTTGTACATCCACTTCTTCGGTAGCCAACTCTACGGGTGTTGCTGTGGCCGTTGGTAGTGCAATGACAGTGCCTTATTCAGAGGATTTCGAATCTAGAACAGCAGGTGTTAATGTGCCTTGTGCAAACGCTTTACCTTCTTTTGATCCGTCGACTTCAACATCAGGCGGTTCTTCAGGTGCTACTTGGCGTTTGTTGGGTAGTTCTAGTACAGGTTTATATACCGCAGCTGGCCCTCGTAGTGGTAGTAAATATTTGTGGACGGGCTATAATATAGGTTCAAATTATGGTTATGATATTGGCTATTGGTTTACACCTGGTTTTAATTTGTCAACGGGTAAAACGTATCGATTTAATTATTGGTACAGAGTAGGTAATTATGTTGGTACTTATTATTCGTCTACGGGTACAAATTTTGGTATGTACTATGGAACAAGTAATAATTCTGCTACTGGCCTTACTGCTATCAAACCCGATTTGCTAGGCAAATCCAATACGACACATGCCGAGAATAGTGGCGATTTTAC
>JADLEN010000041.1 GCA_020846105.1 Chitinophagaceae bacterium
ATCGTATTGGCATACTATTAAGCGACCTGTTACTGTTGGTTTTCCAAAATTCAAAATTCTAATTGCATAATCATGAGTTTCGCCAGCAGTATAAGTACCACAAGGTGTAATATCTGACAGTACTCCTTGGCCATAAACAATACGCATACCTGTAAGTCCTTTTAATGCAGTCACGGGTACAGTAAAATCGCCTACAGCAGTTTGAGGATTAGGCTGAGAAGGACTATAAGAATTGGCATACACCAATTCGGACACTTCATAAGTAGCATTTTGATTATAGTCTATAAATACTTTTACAGCACGGTTACGTTTGAAAGTATCGCAAGAACCCAAGCGCATAGTAAGTGTGTATTCGGTTCCAGGTTCCATTTCTATAGCAGGTAATGCCATACTACCACTTGCATAGTTTTCATAAAAACCACCAGTAACCGAGCAAGGTGAAGGATTAAACATTGTACCTAAAGCAACACTAAGGATATCCTCTTTTTTGTTGTCGCCAGATGCAGAGGCGCAATCACAATTGTATGGAGGTGCCTGACGCACTATAACGGTTGAGGATGTGCCACTAAGGCCAGTGAGCACGCAGGTAACGATACAGCGATAATAAGTAGTAACTGCTTGTGAAGCTTTTTTTCTTACAGAGGTTGTAGAAGCAGCACCCATATTGGTCCAAGGGCCAGTAGCCGAAAGGCTTCTTTGCCATTGAAAAGATAAACCATTGGCAAGCGTTGAACCTTTCAATCCAAGATTGATACTATCATCCTCTAAGCAATATTCGGGAGGATTAGGCAAATCGGCAAAGGCAGTACCTCCAGAGGGTGCACTATTACAAGTATCTGGTCTGTTGTTGAAATATATATTGGGGCGAGAGGTTTGGGTAGCGGCGGTTAATGCAGCAAGTGCATAATCACAAATACCAATTCCAAGAGTAACTGTGTTACTGTAATAGGTACGAGAAGCGTTCCAACCTAAACCTGTAGTCCATTCTACACGTGCATTTACCGTTTTGATACCACTCCAAAAGCAAGTGCTTATCAAGATGTTGTCTGTACCATTCCAATAAAAGGGGCTAAAAAAGGAGAAGCCATCCATCCCGGTTGTGGGTAAATAAGAACTGATAGGATCATAAACAATTAGATCGCCTTTGGGCTGCCAAGTAGCTGCAGGAGCCACTGGTAATGCATTGAGTGTGGCAGGATTTACAGATGCTATATTAAACTTAAGGCTTGAGTGCAAATACGAGGTACTAGCATCTATTACATTAAATGCCAAGCTATCTATCCAGCCAGCCTTGAGACCCGCTGCGGTAAGCTCTGCTGCACGATACAAGTACTCTGCCCGCTGACCTTGATTAGCATTGCCAAAAGGGCTTGGATATTGAGTAGTTGTATTAGAAGTCCCTACGCCAGTACCTACTTTAAATAGTTGGGCCGAGCTAGGAGCAGCGGCACCTAATAGCAATGCACCTGCTAAAATAAATTTCTTGGCTTGTGATAAATGGCGACCAAAGGTTTTGATAAACGTTGTATTCATCTTTTGTTGTTTTAAATAAGTGTTTACTTACTGTTTCACTAATAGAGTTCAATAGTTAAAACGCCCTTAAAATTAGATAGTTTTAACCGAAAAAAGAAAGGTATTGTTAAAAATATTTTTTTGCACTGTATAATTATGTACGATTTTTATGCAATTATTGGTTTTGTTTGACGAAAATGGAGCTGTAAAAATGGCTACCAATCTGTACTTTGCAATAATAAATCGCTGCCGCCAAATCTTGTATGTCTATAGTCACAAATCGCTGATTGTGAACTATTGGAGCTATTTTTACTACTTGGCCAAGACTGTTGTATATTGTTATAGACGTGTTTTTTTCAGTATTGGTTTGCTTTAGGTCTATAATTATTTTCGTATTGGCTGGATTGGGGAAAATTTTAATTGTTTCATTCTCAATACTAGCTTCGGAAATTGATATTGTTTTGTTTTGCTTGTACATTAACAATCCTCCATATACATTACCAACAACCATCTCATATTTACCATCACCATCAATATCTGCTATTGCTGGTGCCGACATATAAGAAGTGTATTCGGCATTTTTGGAGAAAATAAAGGAATAGGCACTATCTAAGCGAGTATATGCCGAGAACACATTGCCGCCTTCAAAACCAGTATACCTGAATATTCGCCCGGATCTACTGCCCATAACCAAATACTCTTTTGAAGTATTGTCCATACGGCCTATAAATGGGGTTGAATGGCCAGAGGCAATCTTTTCAGGGTCAGACTTTACAAAACCTAATTTATCATTGGTATATACCAATTGATGAATACCAACGGTTGTACTTGTATTTTTATAGTAAAATAATGACCCCATTTGGTCGCCAATAAGTAAATCCTTTACACCATCAGCATCAATATCAAATACCAAAGGCACAGCAAAACCATTGGTTTGCACATCTATACCAGTAGCGTCTTTGAGCAGTGTGGGGCTATTGCTCCAATTGGGCATTGCTGCAGCAGTGGCTGCTATGTTTTTTATAAAGGATACCTTACCATTTAGGTGCCCCATTAGCAAATCGTCTTTGCCATCATTATCAATATCGCCAATACCTATAGACAAACCTTTCAGGCGGAGGGCAGCAAGACCCAAGAAATCTTTTGTTACTACCTCAAAAGAAGGGTTACCAGTAGTGCTGGTATTGCGCATATACATTATCCCGGTCAAAAACTGACCTGTACTAGCCTCATAGTACCCTCTGTTACCTACAAACAAATCGGGCTTGCCATCGCGGTCGTAATCGTAAAAAAACGGGTATGCATTAGTGCCAAGGTCTATTGCATCGGACACTAAA
Source organism: Chitinophagaceae bacterium (assembly GCA_020846105.1). Taxonomy (GTDB): domain Bacteria; phylum Bacteroidota; class Bacteroidia; order Chitinophagales; family Chitinophagaceae; genus Rurimicrobium. The sequence goes on from JADLEN010000041.1 coordinate 2,850, forward strand.
AATGTGTCGCTTTGGAATTTAAATGAAGGTATTTTATCGGTACCAATATTTTTATAAAACTGGCTACACTTATAGTTTTCGGATGTATTGGGCGAGTTGGGCGCCACCAACAAATCGCGCTTGCCATCATCATCCACATCAAGGTGAAATGCAGCTGCCCATTGTGCAATTTTTACCGTATCGCCTAGTGTTGTCCAAGCCGTATCTTGGTATACCATGCTATCTCTGCCACCACCCAAAGACTTGCCATTGCGCAAATACACAAGATAATTAAATGCACGATGGCCGTCCAAAACATCATAATCGTTATCGCCATCAATATCAAGTAAGCAAGGTGTGTTGCCACCATCGGTAGTTTTGAGCGTACTACCACTAATAGGTCCTGTGGTTTTTAGCAAAGATGAGTTGTCGCAATAGACGCCCAAATCGTGCGAGCGTATGTAGGCTTGTTTCATTTTCCCCCAGCACTTATCGGCCAGACGAATACGAACAGAATCCTTTGGTAGCCCATCTTCTACTTGTAAGTTTTGATACCAATTCATGTAAAATCCATCACCATAATAACCCAAAAAATCTAAATCGCCATCTCCATCCACATCCACAATTGCGGGTATATCGCCAGGGTTGGCCTCTGCATTTACCAAGCCTGTTGTCAGTTTGTCATTACTATAAAAAAGTGATTTGTAAAATGTAAAACACAATTCATTGGCGGCATTGTAATAGCCACGATGAATGGTATAACCTGTGCGCCCCGACTCAAACAAGTCCATTGCGCCATCGCCGTTATAATCGCGCATGATGAGGTAAAAGCTGCAATAGGGAAAATTTTCGGCATAGCGCGGACGATAAAGATATTTGGGAGCCCCAGATGTTCCATAATTAATAAAAGTCTTTACAGAGCTTTGGTCGGCTTGGAAAATAACCAAATCGTTAAGACCATCATTATTAAGGTCGGCAATAGAATATTGAGGATTATTGAGACCGCCACACCAAGCCAAAGTTTTTTCGACACCACCAGAAAATACGGAAACACTAGTGTCCTCTTCATAAACCTTGCCCTGAAATTGAGCATTGGCACCATTGTAGCAACAAAATAGTATGCTAAGTGTAATTATAATTTTCGTTTTCATAAGCGATATTTTTTACTTTTCGTATTTGCGTAATGGTGAGTTTGGTTCTTTTAAAAACAAGTTATAAACTTGGTTGTCTACAAATAAAGGTATCAATTTATTGAGCCATACCGCCAATTTTCCTTGCACTGTCATTACCACAGTACGTTTGCGCAGGCGCATTGCTTTTATTATTCTTTCCGCACACTCCTCCGCACTCATCAGCTTGTCTTCGGCTAGTGGCGTCTCTTGCTGGGCCGTACCCGTTGCGCTCAATGCTGTATTGCGGATATTGGAAGCCGTAAAACCGGGGCTTACCCACATCACATGAGCACCTGTGTGTAGTAGCTCGGTGCGCAAAGATTCTAAAAAACCTTGCATCGCAAATTTAGATGCCGAGTATCCAGTACGTGCCGGCAAACCACGGTATCCTGCAATGGAAGACACGCCTACAATAATTCCTTTGCTTTTCAAAATTGCTGGCAAGGCATATTTACACATATACACTGTGCCCCAAAAATTAATATCCATAAGGTTGCGGATAACTTCCAAGTCCACTTCTTCAAATAAGGCGCGCATACTCATACCAGCATTATTCACCACAGCATCAATATTGCCCCACTTGGCAAGCACAGTATTTACAAAATTTTTACAATCCGCTTCCTTGCTTACATCGGCGGTCATGAGCAACAATTTATTGTTATCAAAAGCCACAAATGCTTCTTGTAATTTGTCGAGGTTGCGGGCACACAATGCTACCCTAGCCCCAGTAGCCAAAAAGCCTATGGCTAAGGCTTTGCCAATGCCCGAAGATGCACCTGTGATAACAATAACTTTATCATTAAAAGACATAATAATTCAACCAATTTTGTGCAACAAAAATATACAAATTCTTTCGAAGTATTTTTATAAATAAACTCTAGTACATTCGCTATAACTAAGGGAAAATGCCCTTTTTATGTTCACTTCAAAACTGACCTACTTTGACAGAAATTATCATCAACCTCGAAACCATCAACCCCATAGAATTTGTAGGGGTCAACAACAGTAAATTCGACATTCTAAAAAAGCGATTCCCGGCCTTAAAAATATTATCCCGAGGCACACAACTAAAAGTTAGTGGCAAACCCGAAGAAGTAGAAAATGCCTCTGTAAAAATCAACCAAATTATTAGCTACTTGGAGCGCAACGGGCATATTTCCGAAAACTATTTTGCACGCATCCTAGGCGACGATGAGTTGGGAGAGCTAAGCGCAGAGGAGCTTTCGAGCAATGATGTACTTGTTTTTGGCCCCAATGGCAAAGTGGTACGCGCCAAAACCCCCAACCAAAAATTGTTGGCTACTACATCAGACAAAAACGACATCACCTTTGCGATAGGGCCGGCAGGTACGGGCAAAACCTATACCGCAGTAGCCCTTGCCGTAAGAGCGCTGAAAAATAAGGCTGTAAGAAAAATAATACTAACGCGCCCCGCTGTAGAAGCTGGTGAAAACTTGGGCTTTTTGCCAGGCGATTTAAAAGAAAAAATAGACCCCTATTTACGCCCACTATATGATGCTTTGGAGGACATGATACCTGTAGACAAATTAAATTATTACATGACCAACCGTGTGATAGAAGTGGCGCCACTAGCCTATATGCGCGGACGAACACTAGATAATGCATTCATAATCTTGGACGAAGCACAAAACACCTCAGACCTGCAACTCAAAATGTTTTTGACCCGTATAGGTGCCAATGCCAAAGCGGTAATTACAGGAGACATTACACAAATAGATTTGCCCAAAAACATGAAATCGGGACTGGCAAAAGCAGAGCGAATATTGAGCAATATTGATGGTATTGGCTTTATAAAACTAGACGAAAGCGATGTAGTGCGCCACCGACTTGTAAAACAAATAATAAAGGCCTACGAAAAAGCACAAGAACAAGAAGACCAACAAGAAGAAGCACAAAAAGATGCACGTAGAAAACTAAGAAATGAAAACCGTGGCGAATAAATTTTAGCCTTTTGTATTGACATTTTAATTTTTCTAGCTACCTTCGGAACATCAAATTTTACACAATGAAATTATTCAATACCTTATTTCTCTCGGCAGCTACGATAGTAGTATTGGCCGCTAGCTCTTGTACCAAAGAATACACTTGCCAATGCACTATTAAATATACGGGTGTGGCAGGCCTGCCCGACTCTTCCATTAACGAGTACCAAGTGCGCGACACAAAAAGTAAAGCCAAAAGCATGTGCGAAGGTAGCTCTGCCACCTTTGAGAAAGACAATGTAACAACTACAGAAACCTGTTTATTGTTTTAATAAATCCATAGTTTAATGTATTGAAGAGGGGTGCGTCTATTCAGATGCACCCTTCTGCTATTTGGCACTATGCCATCGCTAATATTTACTGCATAAGCACAGCTCCAAAAAAACGCAATTCGTTAATGCACATAAAAAATTGTTCAATAACACCCTCGCCTTCTTATATTCAAAAACAAACCTATAAATCAAAACACAAGCAACAAAATCTTTACTTTAAAAAGGTTTACTTTATATTCCTAAAACGCTAGGCTTGATACTGGCTTTTATTTCTTTAATTTTACCAAATGAACAACCAAACAAAATGGACCTCTGTCTATAAAACCATCAGCAAAGTAGAAGCCGAAATTGTGAAAGGGAATATTGAAAATGAAGGCATCCCCTGTGTAGTTGTCAACAAACAAGACAGCTCTTATTTGATGATATTACCTGGCATGGTAGAGCTGCACGTACCCGAAGATCAAAAGGAATTGGCACTAGCAATTATAGCACAGCAAACAACAGAAGACGAAGAAAACGAAGCATAAAAATGAAACAATTATTATTGGCTATTTTGCTATTGAGTGCAGCCAACAGCAAAGCCCAAAACACAGATTATGTGGGCAACAAAGGGCAGCTATATTTTTCTTGGGGCTACAATAAAGAGTGGTACACGCTTAGCAATATTCATGTAAGGCAAGAATCCCTTGGCAACGACTATACCTTTCGGAATGTGATAGGCAAAGACAAGCCCGGTTGGGATACCAAAAGCATTTTCAAACAAGCCATTTCTATACCGCAATACAATTATCGCTTGGGCTATTGGTTCAAAGACAACTGGGCTTTCGAAATCAACTTTGACCATACCAAATATCAGGTGGAACAGCAGCAGCTACTACACATCGAAGGGCAGATAAATTCTTTACCCGTAGACACCCATATCATCAATCGAGGCAACCTGATGTGGCAGCTCAATAACGGTGCTAATTTCTTCTTGTTCAATATTGTGCATCGGTACCAAGTGCCACGCATGCAGTACAAAAATTTCAACATATCGCTACTAATGAAAGGCGGTATGGGCTTTATGACACCACATGTCGAGAATACTATTTTGGGCAACAGCAACAAGCCCGGCTTTCAGCTAAGCGGCTTGAATGTGGGCGTAGAAGCAGCATTGCGATTTACAGTTTTCAAGTATGCCTACCTAGAATTTTGTAACAAAGCGGTGTATGCACGCTACAACAACCTGAAGATATACGAAGGCACTGCTAGGCAGGCGTTTGGGTGTTATGAAATGATAGCGAATATTGGCGCATCTATACCACTCAAAAAAACCAAAAAGAAAAATGCCGAGCCTACCACGGGCAATGAAATAATACCTTACCATGATGCAGAAAAAATGGCTGATTAGCCTAGTGATTATTTGTGTATCGCTTAATGCTTTTGCACAAAAAAACACAAGTTCAAAACCCAAATTAGTAATAGGCTTAGTGATAGACCAGATGCGCTGGGACTATCTTTACCGCTACCAAGACCGTTATGGCAAAGATGGTTTCAAACGCTTAATGAGTGAAGGCTACAACTGTCAAAACACCTACCTCAATTATGTACCCAGCTACACCGCACCTGGCCACGCCAGTATATACACTGGTGCAGTGCCTGCTGTGCACGGTATTGTGGGCAACGACTGGATAGAAAAAAACAAAAGCCATTATTGCGCCGCAGACAGTGCTGTAAAAAGTATTGGTGGTAGCCAAGCAGCTGGCCAAATGAGCCCACGTGCAATGAAGGCTAGTACTATTGGCGATGAATTAAAATTGGCTAGTAATTTTCGTTCGCGGGTATTTGGCATTGCACTCAAAGACAGGGGCGCAATTTTCCCCGCAGGACACACAGCCGATGCTGCTTTTTGGTACGACGATAGTAGTGGCAACTTCATAAGCAGTAGTTATTACACCCAAACATTGCCCAAATGGCTGGTACATTTTAATGAACAAAAATGGACAGACAAATTGCTAAGCAAAAACTGGGAAACCCTGTACCCTATTACTA
>JADLEN010000042.1 GCA_020846105.1 Chitinophagaceae bacterium
AACTTTTTCTCTCCCTCATAAATGAAGCCACTGTGCTGGCCGGCCAAAGAGGCGTTCACCACTTTGTTGATGTCGGCAATGTTCATGTTGTATTGGGCTATTGCGCTGCGGTTGTAGGCAATTACCAACTGTGGCACACCTTCTACTGCCTCTACATACAGGTTTTTTGCGCCAGCGATAGTGGGTACTATCTTGCCTATTTTGTTGGCGTAGTGCACCAGGGTGTCTAAGTTTTCGCCAAAGATTTTACAGACTATGTCTTGCTTGGCGCCAGTCATCAGCTCATTGAAGCGCATCTGCACCGGGTACTGAAAGCTAGTGGTAAGGCCTGGCACTTCTTGCAAGGCAATAGACATTTTCTCGGCAAGCTCGTCAAAGGTTTTGGCAGAAGTCCATTGTTTCTTGTTTTTAAGAATCACCATAAGGTCGCAGGCCTCCATAGGCATAGGGTCGGTAGGTACTTCGCCGCTGCCTATCTTGGCTACCACCTTCTCTACCTCAGGAAAGCGGGTGGTGAGTATATGTGCGGCCTTTTGGGTAGCATCTATGGTGGTGCTAATGTTGCTGCCCACCAGCACACGAGCTTCTACGGCAAAGTCGCCCTCTTCTAGGGTAGGGATAAACTCGCCGCCTAAAGTGCTGAGCACTACAAGGGCTAGTGCAAACAGGCCCACGGTGATACCAATTATTGTTTTGGGGATGGCCAATGCGCGTTGCAATGCCTTTTGGTAGCCGCTGCTTATCCAAGCCATTAGGGCATCGGAGCGATTGGGACGGTGGCTAGTGCGCTTGCTCAATACCAAAGTGCTCATCATAGGTATATAAGTGAGTGATAAAAGGAAGGCACCGAGCAATGCAAAGGAAACGGTCTGTGCCATAGGCTTGAACATTTTGCCCTCAATACCTTGCAAAGAGAATATAGGAAGGTAAACGATAAGGATAATGATTTGCCCAAACACCGCACTGTTCATCATCTTACTAGCCGATTGCTGCACGGTGGCATCCATCTGCTTTTGGTTTAGCTGCGCAATGCCTTTGTAGTTTTTATTGTTGGCAAGTAGGTGCATTACGGCTTCTACTATTATTACGGCGCCATCTACTATTAGCCCAAAATCTAGCGCGCCAAGGCTCATAAGGTTGCCACTTACGCCAAAGGCGTTCATCATAATAATAGCAAATAGCATGGCTAGCGGAATGACAGATGCTACCAACAGTCCTGCGCGAAAATTGCCCAAGAACAAGACCAGCACAAAGATGACAATGAGCGCACCCTCGGCAAGGTTTTTGGTTACGGTGCCTATGGCGTTATTCACCATCTTGCTGCGGTCTAGAAAGGGCTCTATAATTACACCTTCGGGTAGGGTTTTCTGAATATCAGCAATACGCTTTTTTACATTAGCTACCACATCATTACTGTTGGCACCCTTTAGCATCATTACCACTGCCCCTGCCACTTCGCCCTTGTCGTTGTAGGTAAGTGCTCCATAGCGGGTGGCGTAGCCTATCTCTACCTTGGCCACATCGCGCACAAATAGTGGGCTGCCGCTGCTTGTGTTTTTTATCAAAGTATGCTCGATATCTTCTATATGCTCATAGATGCCTTCGCTACGGATATAAAGCACCGTGGGGCCTTTTTCTATATAAGCACCACCAGTATTTTGGTTGTTGTGCTCTAGAGCGGCAAACACGTCGCCGATGCTAATGTTGTGTGCTTGTAGCTTGTTGGGGTCTATGGCTACGGTATATTGTTTCAGTTTGCCACCAAAGCTACTTACCTCGGCCACACCTTTTACCCCTAGTAGTTGCCTGCGGATAATCCAGTCTTGGATGCTGCGCAATGCCATGGCATCGTACTTGTTTTCATAACCTTTATCGGCGCGCACCACGTATTGGTATATCTCGCCAAGGCCAGTGGTTATAGGGCCTAGCTCGGGCCTGCCAATATCTGCTGGTATTTCGGTTTGTACTTTTTGCAAACGCTCGGCTACCTGCTGCCTTGCCCAGTACACATCTACATCGTCTGCAAAGACAATAGTAACGAGCGATAGACCAAAGCGCGAGAAGCTGCGAATCTCTTGCAAGCCAGCAATATTGCTATTGGCCTGCTCTATGGGGTAGGTTACTAGGCGCTCAATATCTGTGGCGCCATAAGAGGGTGCAGCGGTTATTACCTGCACCTGATTGTTGGTGATGTCTGGTACGGCATCTATGGGTAGTAGGCTTACTTGGTAGCTACCATAGCCTACCAAGAACAATACGAACAGCCCAATTATGAGTTTCTGCCTTATGGCAAACTCAATGATTTTGCTAAGCATAATCAATAGTTGAAAGTGAAAGATGTGGCGGCCCTATTAGGGCTACCAATACAGTAGTATAACTTACACAATTATGCGCGGGGCGGCTGCCAGATGTTGGCAAGAAAAGCCGATGCGATAGCCTCGGACTGTGGGGGGTATTTGCTAATACTAGCCACAATGCCATGATAGCATTTGGCTACAAAAGAAAAGCTAGTAGGTGCTGTGCTGATGCTGAAATGATTGTTACAGCTATCGTGCGTCTTGAAAGGCAGCTTCTTATCTTGCTCATAATCGGCGTTTTGGGCAATGTCAGTGGCATAGTGGATACGCAAAAACTCTAGGAGCGTGATAGCCTTATCCTGCTGCTGATGCTCAAAAAAATGCGCTACCAAAGTAGGCATTTTGAGCAGCTGACTGAATTCGGTATTCGAAAACAGATAAGCAAATAAGAGTAAGGTGCAGATTGCGCGTTTCACAAGGCAAAGGTAGTGCTTTTTGGAAATAGCTGCCCGAAGAAAACAATCATTGGTTGCTACTCCGCCGCAAGGCTATGCCGCAAATGCTTCAGCGGGGTATCCCCGTCCGAACGTGCCTTTTTGGCGCGGCCGGGCACTGCTATCCTATGGACACTTTAGATTTCGCTGAGTTGCATATTGTGTTTTAGCGCTAGTTTTTGTAATTGTTTAAGCTGCCTTTCTTTGAGGTATTGTTCATACTGCTCGATACCTTTTTCTACAAACGC
>JADLEN010000043.1 GCA_020846105.1 Chitinophagaceae bacterium
CAAGCCCTAAATATTACACAGGATTCCATCGCGTACGCATCTTCTCAGACTCGCTACAAGGCAAGTGCGACAGCATATCATTTGCTGGCAAAGACTCGCTAATGCTGATGATGAAAAGCCCCGTGCTTTGGAGCCGCCGTAGCCAAATAACTGGCGACACCATTATAGCTTACATAGATAGCGGTAAGGTGCAAAAAGTACGCGTGCCCAACGATGCACTTATTGTGTCGCGGAGTGGTCCTGAGCAAGCCAACCTTTACAACCAAATACAAGGCCAAACCCTTACTGCTTATTTTGTAAACGAAGCGCTAAACAACGCTTTGGTAAAGCCCGATGCCGAAAGCATTTATTACCCCACCGACGAAAGCGGAGCATATATAGGTGCTAGCCAAGCCACGAGCGAGAGCATGCGCATATTCTTTGCCGAAGGCGAAATAGAAAAAATAGTACAAGAGCAAGATGTAAAATCTACACTCTCGCCCATACGCAAAATAGACATAGCCACTATGCGCCTTAGTCGTTTTCAATGGCTAGAAGAGCAGCGCCCGCTAAGCATTGCCGAGCTTTTTGAATAAACCCTTATTGTAATTGCCAATAGCACTATCAATAAGAATGGGCGCTTGCAGCAGTATCATTTTTGCTATGACAAACCTATGCTTCGTAGGTTTGTAAATCTTAAAAACAAAACACACATGAGCTTAATAGAAAAACTAAATTGGCGCTATGCTACCAAGCGTATGAATGGACAAGCAGTGGCCAACGAAAAAATAAACAACATTTTGGAGGCAATAAGACTCGCACCATCATCGGCAGGGTTGCAACCCTACCATTGCATAGTGGTGAGCAATAAAGAAATGCTGGCCAAAATAAACGCCGAAGCTTGCAAGCAACCGCAAGTAATGGAGTGTAGCCACTTTATCGTTTTTGCAGCTTGGAAAGACCTTAGCGAACAACAAGTTGCTGACTTTATCAGCAACATAGCCACCACACGCAATGTGTCTTTAGAAAGCCTTGACGGTTTCAAAGCCAACCTTGTAGGAATGGCCAACAGACCTGCAGCACAAAACTTTGATTGGGCAGCACGCCAAGCCTACATTGGCTTAGGTTTTGGGCTAATAGCAGCAGCACATGAGTGCGTAGATGCCACACCAATGGAGGGTTTTGACAACGCTATAATGGATAGTGTTTTGGGGCTTGAAGCAAAAGGACTTGCTAGTGTGTGCTTGCTAGCTATTGGCTATCGCGATGAGCAGACGGACTACCTAGTAAATGCCAAAAAAGTAAGAAGGGCCGAAGACGAAATGTTTACAAAAATCTAGGTATTATGGCTAGTACTTAACCCTTAAGTGCTAACCATAATACTACTTGCTTTATGAATACAAAATACACATGTTTTATTACCTGGTTTTGCATTCTTTCTTTGTCTATCGGCAATAGTAGTTATGCACAAACAAAGCTTAAAAAATCTGTACAAAAAATGAACCCCCAAATACAATCAGATACAATGGTCGTAGAAGTTTGGAGCGATATACTATGCCCCTTCTGCTACATTGGCAAAAGAAAATTTGAAAATGCTTTGTCAAGTTTTTCTGGTAAAGACAAAATAAAATTGGTGTGGAAAAGCTATCAGCTAGACCCAAGCCTGGCAAGCCACAGTACCGAGCCTTATAGCGCGCACTTGCAAAAAACAAAAGGTTGGTCGGCAAGCCAAACCAAAGAGATATTGGCGAATGTAACCGCAATGGCAAGCGAGGTAGGCCTGCAATACCAATGGGACAAAGCAGTGCTGAGCAATTCTTTTACGGCACACCGCTTCTCACATTTTGCAGCCTCTATGGGCAAGCAAGATGCTGCTGAGGAGGCATTGTTTCGTGCTCATTTTATCGAAGGAAAAGACATTGGCAATCATGAAGTACTGGCAAATATTGCCGTGCTTCTAGGCTTGGATAAAGCACAAACCTTACAAATGCTTGCTAGCGAAGCTTGGACAAAAGAAGTACAAACGGATATAAGTGATGCTAGGAAATTTGGCGTAAGTGGTGTGCCCTTTTTTGTATTTGATAGAAAGTATGCCATCTCTGGTGCACAAGACGAAAAAGTGTTTCTGAGCACCATAGAAAAATCATTTGCCGAATGGCAACAAGAAAACAAAAGTGCTAAGCTAGAAATAATAGAAGGTAAAACTTGCAAGCCCAACGGCGAATGCAATTAAATAGTATCCACATCAAAAAGTATCTGTACGCCCGAAAAGCCTTTTTTAGCAAGGCTTTTCAGGCGTTGTGCTTTTAGGGCGTCTTTGATAGATTGTAGCAATTGGCTATCGCGAGGGCACTTGAGCCATACCTCTTGCACGTACTGGTTGCGCACGCGTGCCACTGGTGCAGGTACTGGGCCTTGCAGGTTAATGGTTTCGAAAATGCGTGCAGCATTGGCCATTTCTTCGGCCGCAGCAAGAGCCTTTGGCTCGTCTCGGTGGCGGACAATTATTTTGATGATTTTACAAAATGGGGGATAATCGAATTGCTGACGAAAATGAATTTCGTTGAGGTAAAAATTACGCATATCGTGCATGCGCACCCATTGCAATACCGGGTGCTCTAGGTTGTAACACTGCACCAAAACTTGCCCTGCCCCATCGGCTCTGCCAGCTCTGCCACTCACTTGCGACATAAGCTGAAAAGCACGTTCATTGACCCTAAAATCTGGATAATTGAGCAGGCTATCGGCACTTAAAATACCTACCAAGGATACATTGGGAAAATCCAAACCTTTTACTACCATCTGCGTACCCACCAAGATGTCTATTTGGTGCTGTTGTAGCTTGTCTAGCAGTTGTTCAAACTGTTGTTTGCCTCTAGTGCTATCAAGGTCCATACGTGCAACCCTAGCTTTCGGAAAAAGCATTTGCACTTCTTCCTCTATTTTTTGGGTACCAAAGGTTTTGCTCACCATATCGGTGCTACCACATTTGAGGCAACTGTGCAATACCCGCACTTTGCTACCACAGTAATGGCAATGCAGTTTGTCGGTGCTTTTGTGGTAGGTAAGCGCTACCGAACAATTGCTGCATTGCGGCACCCAGCCGCAGCTTCGGCATATCTGAAACGGACTATAACCTCTTTTGTTTTGGAATAAAATAACCTGCTTGCCAAGGTGTAATGTTTTGCCAATAGCCACTTGCAAAGCGGGTGTCAACAATCGAATTCCTTTTTTGTATTCGGGCTCTAGTGTGCGCGCATCTACTAAGTTTATTTCAGGCATATTTACCCCTTGGTAGCGCTCTTTGAGCATAGCAAAAGCATACTTTTTTTGCTGCACATTGTACAAACTTTCTACAGAAGGTGTGGCCGAGCCTAATAGCACATGAGCGCCATAAAGCTTGGCAAGGTAAATAGCTGCATCGCGTGCATGAAAGCGCGGTGCAGGGTCTTGTTGTTTGTAAGAGCCATCATGCTCTTCGTCTACAATTACAATGCCCAATTGTTGGTAAGGCAGCCAAAGCGTAGAGCGCGTACCTACAATTAATTTATAAGTATTGCGGCGTACTTTCTCCCATATTTCCACTCGTTCATTGTTAGAAAAACGGCTGTGGTAAACGCCCATTTCTTCGCCAAAATACCCCCGCAATCTATTGACCAATTGTGTGGTAAGCCCTATTTCGGGCAGCAACAATACGGCTTGTTTGCCTTGTGCAATACATTCTTTTATCAGCTGGATATAAAGGAGTGTTTTGCCTGAACCCGTAACGCCTTGCAGCAGGCATACCTCTTGTTGTTGCAAATGTTGCTCAATTTCGTTGTAGGTTTTTTGCTGTGCTTCGGTAAATATTATAGCATCGTTTTGCTCACTAGGCTTATACTTCAGCCTATCCACATCGCGTAGCTCTTGTTCAAAAATACCCTTGTCTAAAAGCGGCTTTAGCTGTGCAGCAGTGGCTGTAATGGTTTGCAACAGTTCGTTGCGCAGCACATAGCCCTGCTTTTTATTCATTTGCAAATAGCCCATTAATAGCGCTAATTGTTTTGGCGATTTTTGCAACTTGTCGAAAAGTGCATGCAATGCAGATTCTTCAGCATAATCATCTGAAAGGCACAATATTTTTTCTTGTCGTGGGCGGTAGCTTTGTTCAAGACCTTCGTTGATATAAACAGCCTCGTTGTTGATAAGCTCGTGTAGCACTGCTGGCAATTGCTGTGGCGATACAATTTTGCGCAGCTCACTAATGGTGAGTGCGTTTTTTATTTTCAGTGTATTCACTACTATTTCGGTAGCAGCAGACCATTGAAAATTATCGTTTGTACGCTCGGCCCACTCTATGCGCGTTTCGCTCATGAGCTTTAGATGCGCTGGCAGTGCAGCATTCATCACTTCGCCAAGGCTAGCCATGTAATACTGCGCTATCCAAGTCCAAAATTGTAATTGCTTCTCGGAAACGATAGCTTGCTGATCGAGTAGGCAACGAATAGGGTTGACACTATAAGCATCTGGCTGCTGATTGTGCAACTGATACACTATGCCCGAAAAAAATTTATTACCCTTTAGGGCCACCTCTACACGCATACCTTCGCATATCTTGCCTTGCAGCTCCAAGGGTACGCCATATGTGAGCGTTTGGGGCAAATTGAGCGGCAAAATTATTTCGGCAAATCGATATTCAGAGGCGTTTTTAGCAATCACTTATTAATTATAGTTGGTGGGAAAGCTATAGCTATTAATCAATAATTATTTTCTGAACAGCTACACCATTGTCATTGTAAAGGCGAATAAAATAAACGCCCTTGGCAACATTCAAATTTATTTCAGGGGCAGCGTTGCTTATTTCTTGTTCATGGATTTTTTTTGCACTGAAATCAAATACTTCTATATGAGCATTGCGCAGCGTCTGTAAAGTATGAAGTACAAATTTGCCATTACTAGGGTTGGGGGTAAGGGTAAAGTTTGAATTGCTACTAGCAGTATTTTTTATAGAAAGTATTGGCGATGTAAAATCACAACGGCTATCAAACTTGCTGCGTACAATATTCTTTTTAGTTCCTGAGCTTGTTAAATGACCATATACGTTTAGCCCCAAATGTCCACCAGCATTATCTCTTGTCCATATCTTAATTGAATGTCTGCCTGCAGGAAGCACTTGATTCACATTTAAGTTTACAGATTTAGCACAAGTATAGCAAGCAGTTGCTTTTGATGCTGCAGTAGTGTACAAGTTAATATTATCTACTAGTATTGTATCTACAATATCATCGGCCAAAATTTGAAGGTTAATATTTACCGTATCGGTTTGGCATAGATAGAAACAGCGCTCATAACAATAGCCGTCTCCCTCGTCATTTTTTATACTTCCACTTTGTCCGCCAGCATCGCCAAATACGGATAGCCAATTGGAAGACATTACAGTACCAGATGTGGGCGTTGAGCATCCGCCTCCTGTTGTAAACCCAGCATAATAGCCATCTAAAGGGTTTCCATTTATAGCCATAATAAATGGGTGTTCACCCACTTTAAGATAAGGCCCAGTGTAGGTAAAAGGGCTCGTAGTTCGGAGTTTGTAAGAAAAGCTTAACCTGCTTATAGTCCAAAGGCTGTCGTAGTTATCGTTGGGGGTAGTATAGAAGCTATTATAACCATAGCCACCACTCATTATCACAGAGTCGGAAACAGCATTAATACCAATACCCGTAGAAATGTTGAGCTTGTTGGTTTTAAAACTGTCGATAGCACATTTGCCTGTATTTCCGTCTTCGGATGATGTCTTTTGTGCATTAGCAGCAAAGTTTGCTACAAGTATGGTAGCAAGAAGTATTAGTTTTTTCAGGGGTTAGGATTTTTGTTAAAGGTAAAGGAAAGTTATTTTATCTCATTAAGAATCTCGAAAAATCGATAGCAATCTTCAAAATTATTGTACATCGGCACTGGTGCTATACGGATTACATTCGGCTCACGCCAGTCGGCTATTACGCCATTTGCTGTAAGGGCATCAAACACTTCGCGCCCTCTATTGGCAAACAATAGTGATAATTGCGCACCCCGTTTGGCAGGGTCTTTGGGGGTAATAATTGTAAATGATAAGTGGCTGAGCTGTGCTAATAAATATTCCATATATGCAGTCATGCGGATGCTTTTTTCGCGTAGGGCAGGCAGGGTGGCCTTATCAAAAAGGTCGAGTGAGGCACGGTGTGCTACCATATTAAAAACAGGTGCATTACTCATTTGCCAGCTAGCAGCACCATTTGCAGGTACAAAACCTTTTTGCATTTTAAAACGGTTCTGCTCATCATTGCCCCACCAACCTGCAAGGCGAAAGGTGTCGGGATTATTGCCATGCAACTCATGCACGTATGCGCCACCCACTGCACCTGGTCCTGAATTGAGGTATTTGTAAGAGCACCAGCATGCAAAATCTACTTGCCAATCGTGTAGCTGCAAGGGCACATTACCCACTGCGTGTGCAAGATCGAAACCGCAATAAGCACCCACAGTGTGTGCTGCTTCGGTTATAGCTTTCATGTCGAATAATTGGCCAGTATAATAATTGACACCGCCAAAAAGCACCACTGCCAGTGAGTCTCCGGCATCGGCAATGGCTTTTAAAATATCCTCGTCCTCAATAGTATGTGCGCCTGTGCGAGGCGATATTTCTATAATGGCTTCATTAGGGTCGTAGCCGTACATGCGCACTTGTGTTTCTATTGCATATTGGTCGCTAGGAAATGCACCAGCTTCCATAATTATTTTATAGCGACCATTTTTGGGGCGATAAAAAGACAATAATAGCAAATGCAAATTGACTGTGAGCGTGTTCATTGCCACTACTTCCTCTTTCTTGGCGCCAACAATTTTTGCCAATGGTGCCGCAAATTGCTGGTGATAAGAAAACCAGGGGCTTTTGGCTTCAAAATGCCCTTCCACACCATATTTGGCCCAGTCGTCTAGCTCTGCATTCATCAAATATTTTACAGCGCTAGATTGTAAGCCCAGCGAATTGCCGCAGAAATATACTGAGTTTTTATCGTTGTGTTGGGGTATCAAAAAACGCTCTCTAAAAGAGTGTAAAATATCTATTTGATCTTGGCTGCGCGCATATTCTAAAGTCGCTTCAAAAGGTTGTGGCATAAGCTGTAAATGTTTTGGGAATCGTACAAAAGTAAAATTCTTGGGGGGAAATCGTTAACATTTAAAAAGAAAAAACCGATATTTGAGGTATGCAAATTTGAAAATATCAAAATATTGTATTTTCTTAGTGTCGAAAACCCTAATTCAGTAGCCTTTAAAGCTGTTGCTTTAATCGTTAATTTTTAATTAAAAACTATGAAACAATTTTACACCCTTATTATCCTACTTTATGCCCTAGCTTTTGGCGCTAATACTACATTTGCCCAAACAGCCGATTTCTCGGCCTCTGTAACATCTGGCTGTAACCCTTTGGTGGTTACTTTTACCGATAAAAGTACAGGCACTAGCAGCAGCACTATTTACAGTTGGGATTTTGGCGACTTTAAATA
>JADLEN010000044.1 GCA_020846105.1 Chitinophagaceae bacterium
AACAAAGACGGCATAAATGATGTCTTGTATGTGAAAGGGGCAGCTGTAGCTAGTGTTGAGTTTTATATCTACAACAGATGGGGGCAATTAGTATTTTCTACCACCACAATGGAGGTGGGCTGGGACGGCAGCTTCAACGGCAAACCACAACCAATGGAAACCTATGCCTACGTACTCAAAGCAGTATTTATAAATGGAGAAACAGAAAACAAAAGAGGCAATATAACGATACTGGAATAATGAATTTTTAAAAATGAGTGATCGTAGAAATTTCATACAAAAGGCGGCTCTATTGGCAGGGGCTTTTGCCGTGGGAAATTATAAATTAAATGCCCAAAATATACTCCTTGAAAAGCCGAGAGACGATGAATCTTTTTGGAAAAATGTACGAGATCAATTTCCACTTAACCCTGAAAAAATATACCTCAATAACGGCACTTTGGGTGCATCGCCATATAGTGTGATACACGCAGTGCAACAGCACATGATGGAAGTAGACGTCAATGCATCTCATGGTACGCTAGACAAACAGGTTATTAAAGCATTAGCTGGTTTTTTGAACACAAACGAAACCGAAATAAGTCTAACCCATAATGTTACCGAAGGTATCAACATAGTGTGCTGGGGCCTACCATTAAAAGCCGGCGATGAGGTAAAAATCACCAATCATGAGCATGCTGGCAACGCATCTCCATGGCTCAACCGTTGGAAAATTTCTGGGATAAAACTAATAGTGGTATCGCTAGGCAATACAGCCGAAGAAACATTGACCAACATTAGCAAAGCCATTACACCCAAAACAAAGCTTATAAATGTACCGCACATTCCTTGTACTACAGGTCAGGTACTTCCTGTAAAAGATATTTGCACCTTAGCAAGAACTAGAAATATTTGGAGCTTTCTGGATGGGGCGCACCCTACAGGCATGATACAGCTAAACCTTGAGGAAATTGGTTGCGATTTTTATGCTGGCTGCTGCCACAAATGGCTTTTGGGCACCAAGGGAACTGGCTTTCTTTATGTAGCCGCAGATAGTCGCAAATGGGTGCAACCAATATTTGCAGGCGCTGGGGTAGATACCGGATGGAATCTGAAAAGCACACCGATTATTTATAAAGGTTATAGCGATAATGGGCATCGTTATTATTTCGGCACGCAAAACGAATCTTTATACCAAGGCATTATCAAGGCTATTGATTTTCAGCAAGAAATAGGCAGATCATTAATAGAAAAAAGGGTAAAATATTTAGCTAATTATCTGCAACAAAACCTATTGTCAATGGGCAGTAAAATACAAATGCTTACCCCTAAAGAATCTATTTCTAAAGCAGCAATAATTTCTTTTAAAATCGCCGACAAGGATATTAGCAAACTCCAAAACCAATGTAGTCAAAACAACATCATCACACGCTTTGTACCCGAAAACGACATCAATTGTTTGCGCATTTCTACACATATTTACAATAGCATTAGCGAGGTAGACAGCTTTCTTACAGAGGTAGATAAATTTCTTAAAACGTAAAATTGCAAGGGCATGGAGAGGGTGATTTTAGCAGACCTTTGCTAGTTATGCATTGTTTCGTAGTATTTTCACAACACGAAACATAATCAATGCGCTTGTTCAAAAAAAAAACCTGTCTATTATCTTTATTATTTTTCATTGTGCTGTCCTCGTCCGCACAACGATTTCCATTTTTTAATCTAAAGGTAGAAAATGGTTTAATACAATCTCAGGCTACCTGTCTTGCCCAAGACCAATTTGGCAATTTGTGGATAGGCACACTAGGAGGGCTATCTCGATACGACGGTAAAAAAATTAAAAATATTACGTTAAGCGACGGATTGGTATCTAACAACATAATGGCTTTGCATTTTACCAAAAATGGCCAACTTTTAGTAAGCACGGCAAAGGGGCTACAGCTATTTGATGGTCAAAAATTTGCCACTATTTTAAGTAAGGATAAGCAAAATATTGTTGGTGTTTCCTCATTTTGTGCACTTGCCGATGGAAAAACATTCTGTTTGAAATTTGGTAAAATTTACCAAATAGATATGCACAATCTACAAGCAATAGCAATTGATACAAGTACCCTGTATACATCAATACTTGCTTCAGGACCAGAAAATATTTTGACAGCAAACAGCAATGGCGATATTGTAACAATAGCTTTAAAACAAGGTTATGAAAAGAAAATTTTAGCAAAGAATACAGAGCCACATCTGGTGGTGTTAAAACTTTTTACAGATAGCAAATCGAAATTGTGGGTACTGACCAACAAAGGGATTTATACAATCGAAAATCAAAAATTAGAAGCTTACCAACCACAAACTAAACCAACAATTTCCGAACCACTAATAAGTGCAGCCGAAGACAATAATGGTAACATTTGGTTGGCCTCAATACGTGGCGTTTATCGAATGAAAGAGGGCTCTGTAAGTTATTTCGACCAAAGAAAAGGATTGACAAACAACACTATTTTAGAACTCTTGAGCGACAAAGAAGGGAACATTTGGATGGCCTCGGACGGCGAGGGTGTTTTCCGATATTCTGGTGGGCCTTTTATAAGTATCGACGGTAGTTTTGGATTGCCAGACAAGCAAGTAAATGGTATTGCAGGAGATGAATTGGGCACCATATTCTTCTCTGGATATCAGGGCAAACTGAGTAGCTATCGGTTTGGGGAAATGGTAAAAAGTATTGATGCCCCTACCTTACACAATGATGCAATAACTGTGCTCAAATATCAATTAGGAAAAGGCTTGTGGATTGGCACTAGACGCAATGGCTTGTATTTACGAAATACGATGGGCCAAATTACTAAAGCAAACTTGAATCCAATTGCTAAAAACCCTAACGATATAAGCAGCCTTTTTGTATCAACAGATGGCACTTTATATGTGGGTTACCACGAAGGACTTTTGGCAATAAAAGAAGAAAAAACACTACCCATTGGCCTGAATGGCGCAACGCCAATTGCCATGGCGTCCGTTGGCGAGGACAGCCTTTTGATAGCATCAACAGGTGGTTTCTATCTTTACCACAACGCACAAGTACACAAGTGGAAAGCCGGGACTATTCTAGACAGCCTATTGCCACAATGCATGGTGCAAAGTGACAATTACCTGTACCTAGGTACCACGGAACAAGGGCTTTTTGTTTACGACTATCATCATGATAAGTTTCAAAACTACACTTCCAAAAATGGCCTAAGTTCTGATTTTATTTACAACCTTACGAAGGATAATGATGGCAATATTTGGGCAGGAACTGGTATGGGCATTTGCAAATTGTCACAGACCACGGATGCACTATTGAAGATAAAAACCTATGGAAAAGCAAATGGAATAATAGGCTTGGAAAGCAATAGCAATGCATCTTTTGCTGATAACGAAGGTAGGCTATGGTTTGGCACTACAGAGGGTGTCTCATGTTATTTTCCAAATGCAATGCCTACTAGTGCCAAGGTCATGAGTGTGGTGTTAGAGTCGGTACGGTTGTATGGTGGCAAGGCCATTGATAGTAATTTCTATTTAAAAAAATCGGGCTGGTACTCTATTCCAAGCAAATTAAAATTACCCTATAAATACAACAATATAAGCTTTGTATTTCAAGCTATTTCATTGAGCCCCTTGGATAGAATTTGGTATCGGTATCAACTGCAAGGTGCTAGTGCCACTTGGTCGGAGTGGAGCGAGGAAAACTCTATTAACTTTTCAGCTTTAGCCCCCGGCGATTATACTTTAAAAGTGATGTGTAAGATTAACGGCGTGCCTCAAAAAACGCCTACTTGCAGTTATTCATTTATTGTCGAAACGCCATTTTACAAAAGTACTTGGTTTATATTTTCTGTGTTTGGCTTGGCTATTCTCACGGGCGTTATATTGCAATATGCTGCACAAAATCGCAAACACAAGAGATTAAAACGAGAGGAGTTGTTGCGCAAAGAAGAGCAAAGCAAAGTGCGAGAGCGAACCGCCGAAGACTTTCATGACGAAGTGGGCAATAAGCTTACAAGAATCAAAGTACTTGCAAGCGTTTTGAAGTCAAAGCTGAATTTACCCAATCCCGATGCCGAAAGAATTTTGCAACAAATACAAGACAATTCGGAACAATTGTATGCAGGCACACGAGACATATTGTGGTCGCTGCAGCCCGCCAATGACAACCTTTATGAAATACTCAATCATGTGGCAGACCTTGGCAATGAATTGTTTTCGGAAACAGATATTGCTTTTCGATTTTCGGGTAATAATTTACTTTTCAAAGATTACAAAATGCCTTTAGACAAGAGTCGTAATTTTATTATGATTTGGAAAGAAGCCCTCAACAATTGCATGAAATATGCCGATGCTAAAAATGTACTATTGCAAGTGCAACAAGATGCTGATAACGCTATTGTAGTGCGCTTGGTAGATGACGGATCGGGCTTTGATACTACTCTTGCAAATCAAGGAAACGGACTGAAAAATATGAAAGCTCGAGCACATAGACTTGATGCGCAATTACAAATACTTTCCAAAGTAAAAATGGGCACACAAATAGTCCTGACTTTAGGCACAACAAAACAATAAAAACATTTTTTTATGACCAACACAACCAACATCAAAGTAAGCATAATAGAAGATGACCAAACGATAAGAGAGTCGTACGTTTTTTTAATAAACAACGCCAAAGGTATTTCTGTAGTTAGCAATTATGCAACCGCTGAAGAAGCACTAAAGAAGATAGCAAATGATGCGCCAGATGTAATACTATTGGATATAGAGATGCCAGGTATCTCAGGCCTAGATGCATTGCCCAAACTCAAAAAAATACTACCCGAATCTTACATATTGATGCTCACGGTGTACGAGCAAGCCAATCATATTTTTAGGGCATTAGGTACAGGAGCTTCGGGCTATCTTACCAAAAACACAAGCCCCGAAAAAATTGTTGCGGCAATATATGAAGTAATGGAAGGAGGTGGCCCAATGAGTGCCAATATTGCTCGGCTTGTAATTAGTAGTTTTCAACGCAGCGATGCATCGCCGCTTACAAGACGCGAGACCGAAATTTTAGAACACATAGCTGTGGGCAAAAGCCGAAAAAGAATTGCCGAAGAGCTCTTTATCGATTTGGAAACGGTGAAGTCGCACATCAAAAATATTTACCAAAAACTTGATGTTCATTCGAAAGAGGATGCACTTAAAATGGCTAAGGAGCAAAAATTTATTTGAGTATTTGTTTCATGGCCATAGCTAATGTTGGGTATCGAAATGTATAGCCAGCTGCTAATAATTTCTGTGGAAAAACGGAGAGACTTTTAAGTATAAGATCGGGCTCGATGCCCATAATACGAGCACCTATTTTAATACCAAATGCTGGTGCAGGAATACCAAAAGGCACTTTCATTGTTTTCCGCAAGGTACGCATCAACTGAGCATTATCCACCACCTCCGGAGCGCAAATATTCACTGCCCCCTCTATTGTTTTTTGTGTAGCAATAAATAAAATTATTTGGTAAAAATCTTCGAGGTGTACCCAACTAAATTTTTGCCTGCCACTCCCCTGTTTGCCGCCCAACAATAGCTTGGCAAGCATAATAAAAGGTTGTAGCACCCCTCCGTTTTTACCCAAAACAATCGATATGCGCAAGGCTACTTTACGGGTATTGGGTAGTTGGGTTTCGTATAGTGCATCTTCCCATTCTTTTGCCATTATGGCCGGGAAAAATGAATGGTCCGCTGGGTCCGCTTCTGTATGTGCTTTGCCATCGCTAGTGCCGTAGATATGCGCGCCGCTAGCATTAAGCCATATACTTGGCGGCTTTTTGCAAGCCAACAATGCGTTGCCCAATGCCAGTGTAGTATCTACCCTAGAGCTTATAAGCGCAGCCTTATTCTTAGGTGAAAATATAGTATTGATAGGCTTGCCTGCAAGATTAATAAGCATGGCGGCGCCTTCTAAAGCAGCTACTATCGATGAATTGTTTTGCCAAGATACATGTTCTTTTTGCCTAGAAATGATGACAACTTGATAGCCATCCTCTGTAAATTTTTTGTTCAAAAAATGACCTATAAATCCTGTACCACCTGCTATCACTACCTTTTGTTGCATTGTTTAATATTTTGTTTTTCAAAAGTAAGCGCTTTGTTGCCCAAAGAGCATCAATAAATCTTATTTTTGAATCATGATAGCACGTAGATTAGCCTTTACCACACTGTTTTCCTTCCTAGCAATAAAGTATAGCGCTGCCCAAATTTCCTTGTCGCATGCATTAGATTTTGCCAAAACAAAATGGGTGGATAG
>JADLEN010000045.1 GCA_020846105.1 Chitinophagaceae bacterium
AGAAACAGTTTTTTATCCTTTGCGCATGCTCAAAGATGCTTTGGAAATAAACCTTGCGGCAACAGACGGGCAAAGCAATATGCGTATTTCTGGCAAGGTGGTAGATGGCGACTACACTGAAAATCTGGTTTGGAAAGCTTACCAATTATTAGCAAAAGATTTTCCGGAAATTATTAAGCCTGTCAACATTCATTTGCTCAAGTCTATTCCTTTAGGGGCAGGCCTTGGCGGTGGCTCCTCGGATGCGGCTTTTATGTTGCGCTTGCTCAACAAGTTTTTCGATTTGAATATGGCTGATAATACCCTTACCCAATATGCATTGCAGCTTGGCAGCGATTGCCCATATTTTATTTACAACACTCCTCAATTTGCCAAAGGTCGTGGTGAGCTTTTGTCGCCCATATCTTTAGATTTGAGCACCTATAGTATTCAGTTGGTTTGCTCCAAAACACACGTTGCTACAGCTGGCGCTTTTGCCCAAATTAGCCCCAAAGCAGCAAGTTTCGATTTACGTAATTTGGTCAGTTTGCCTATTGCTCAATGGAAAGATGAGGTGATTAATGATTTTGAGCTACCGATATTTGCTCGTCACCCTCATTTGCAAAGCATAAAAGAAGCATTTTATAATAAAGGTGCTTTATACGCATCTATGAGTGGTAGTGGTAGTGCCATTTATGGCATTTTCGAAAAAGGCAAACGCGCAGATTTTGTAACCGATGATGAAAAAGAAGTATTTTACTTTGAATAAAAAAAAGGGATAAACTTAAATCGTTTATCCCTTTTTTTTGTTTGGTTTCATTTGCTAATCTCTTCTGCCACGCATACCGCCGCTATTGTTGGCGGGCTGTGTGTTTCCGCGCTCAGTACTTCGTGCTGGACTCGCATTATTGCTTCTTTCTTGTGTTGGCTGCACTTGCCTTACAGGCGCTCTTTCTTGTGGGGCACTCCTTTGTGGTGCTATATTTTGCTGCCTATTTTGGCGTTCGCTTTGTTGTTGTCTTTGTATGTGCGTAGCCCTGTTTTGCTGTTCAGCTTGTTGTTGCCTTTGTATTTGGGCGTCTCGGTTTTGTTGCAACATTTGTCTTGTACTTTCTTCAGATTGTACAGACTTTGTTCTATTGTTTTCTTCACGTATCATTTGTCTGTCGCGTTGTTGCAACTCTTGCTGGCGCTGGTTTTCGGCAGCTACTCTTGCTCTTTCATTGGCGGCTTGGGCATCATTATTGCTTCGTTGATTTTGTATATTAGGGCTAGTATTTGCTCTTTGATTATTTGTGCTATTTGGCGCAATATTGTTTGTTCTATTGTTGTTTTGTTGGCTGCCATTGATTGTGTTGCTATTACGTATAGTGTTTTGCACTGGCTGTTGGTTTAGTACTCTTTGGCGCCCAGCGGGTGCTACGTTGGTATTGGCAAAAGATTGCGCTTGTGTACTAATGTTTCTGTTGGTATTTACAATGCGTGTAGGTGCATTATTACCACTATTGCGCATAGTAGGTCTGTAAATGTTTATCTGATTGCCTCGTACCGTATTAGGGCCTCTTCGGTTGTTATCATTTATGCTGTAAAAAGAAGACTGACGGCCAGTTCTACGTCTATAATCATCGGCCCTAGGGCCACTATAATAGTTTACTCTTCTGTAGCTATTGGTGTAGCTGTAATAATTTGTTTGGCTGTAAATACTTCTTGTAAAACGCCAATCGTTGTTGCAATAACGCTGGAACCTTGGTTCGTAAAAATAGTTGGGGCTAAGAAATACCCACCAATCAATAGGTATACTACCCAAAGAAATATTAATGTTTACACCAGGCCCCATTGGTGCCCACCCGTAATAGTTATAATTGCTTCTCCAACTTACCCAAGCCGGCGCCCATTGTGTATCAGGTATCCAAAGCCACCCATAATAGTTGTCATAGGTCCATCGGCCATAGTGAAAAGCTGCCCATCCCCAATCGTAGTTAGACACCCAGGTGTTACCATATTCTGTCATTGCCCAGTAGCCATTGGTGTAATAAGGCCTAAAATCGCTGCCAACATTGGGCATCCACACGTAGCCAAATTGAGGGTCATTCATCCAGCGGCCATAAGGTGCTAGCCCGTCATAAAAATCTTGGTAGCTGGCGCCATAATTATTGTCGTATTGGTCGTAGTTGTCAATATTGCCCTGAGCCTTACTTACATTGCTTATCGGCAATAATAGAACACTCAAAATCAGGATTACGAATACTTTTGCGTTGCGGTTCATAATGTTCAGTTTTAAAAAAGTGATTGTTTGCAAGTATAGACTATTCAGTTTTAAAAAAGCTTAATAATAGTTGTGAAATGATACACAATATTATGGCTTGCCGAACAGACCTCAACTATCTGTCAGCAAATCAATGCGTTTTCAAAAGAAGCTATTCAATAAGATTTTATTTTTTCAATAGCCTTTTTTGCCAAATATTATTTCATTTTTTGAGATTTCCTTTTCGATAGGGTAACTGCTATTTATGTATCTTGCAGCCTTAAAAGAATCAATGGATTACAAGAGAATATTAGTAACCGCGGCATTGCCTTACGCCAACGGCCCAGTGCACATTGGCCACCTTGCAGGTTGTTATTTGCCAGCAGATATTTATACCCGCTATCAGCGAGCCCAAAAACGTGATGTGCAATTTGTATGTGGTAGTGATGAGCACGGTGTACCCATTACTATCCGCGCCATGAAGGAGGGCAAAACGCCCCAACAAGTAGTAGATAATTACCACCAAATAATAAAAGAGAGCTTTGCCGAAATGGGTATCAGTTTTGATATTTTTTCGCGTACAAGCAATGCTGTGCACCATGCCACTGCACAAAATTTTTTCAAAAAACTTTACGACGACGGGCTTTTCGAAACCAAAGAAACCGAACAATATTACGATGAGGAAAAGAATGTTTTCCTTGCAGATAGATACATCATAGGCACTTGCCCAGTATGCAGCAATAGCAATGCTTATGGCGACCAGTGCGAAAAATGTGGTTCTACACTCTCGCCCGAACAATTGATAAACCCTAGGAGTGCACTGAGCAATGCCGCTTTGGTAAAACGAAAAACTACTCATTGGTATTTCCCGCTCAACGAATACGAAACATTCTTGAACGAATGGATAGTGAAAGGTAAAAAAGACGTTTGGAAAGCAAACGTTTACGGACAGTGTAAAAGCTGGATAGACAGCGGCCTACAGCCAAGAGCAATGACCCGCGATGGTAGCTGGGGCGTACCTGTACCTATAGATGGTGCCGATGGCAAAGTGCTTTATGTATGGTTCGATGCGCCTATTGGTTATATCTCCGCCACTAAAGAATTGACCCCAAATTGGGCCGATTATTGGCAAAAAGAAGATACCAAATTGATCCATTTTATTGGCAAAGACAATATCGTTTTTCACTGCATCATTTTTCCTGCAATGCTCAAAGCGCACGGCGGATTTGTGTTGCCCGATAATGTGCCAGCAAATGAATTTTTGAATATCGAAGGTGAGAAAGTTTCGACATCGCGCAATTGGGCGGTATGGGTGCACGAATATGTGAAAGACTTTCCGGAGCAGCAAGATTTGCTTCGCTATGTGCTTTGTGCCAATGCGCCCGAAAACAAAGACAACGATTTTACTTGGAAAGACTTTCAAACCCGTATCAATAGTGAGCTTGTAGATAAGTTGGGCAATTACGTAAACCGTGTAATGGTGCTTACCCATAAGCTCTGTGGTGGCAAAGTGCCGCGCTGGCACGAAGCCGTGGCCGACGAAAAAGATAAAAATTTAGTGGCCGAAATACGAGCCGTTAATGACAAAGTGGGCAATAATATTGAGGAATATAAATTTAGAGATGGCCTTTTCGAAGTAATAGAATTGGCACGTAAAGGCAATGTTTATTTGCAAGAAAAAGCCCCTTGGAAAGAAGCATCGGGTATCGAAAAAGGCAGTTTTACCGAAGAAGAAAAAATAATTGCACAACAGCG
>JADLEN010000046.1 GCA_020846105.1 Chitinophagaceae bacterium
AATCTGATACCCACACCTACATCACGATTAAGCCTTGTAGGATTAAAGCTACCAAAATTATTCCAAGCATTACCCGCATCAGCAAACATTAAACCATAAATAGTAGTAGTAGGATTAAGAGAGAAGGGATATCTGATTTCAGCAACATACTTGTTAAAAATTGTTGCATTCTGAGCATAAACATCATATCCACGTTGAGATATAACATCACGACCAATAAAGAAATTTTGTCCAGACAAACCATCGCCACCAAGTTGGAAACGCTCAAACGGAGACAAGCCAATATCAGGATTGTAATACCCCAAGAAACCTAGTTTTGCCGAGAACTTGAATACCATATTGCCCACCACTGTCTTATACCAGTCGGCTTTGAAACGGTATTTGTGATACTCTATCCA
Organism: Chitinophagaceae bacterium; assembly: GCA_020846105.1. GTDB lineage: Bacteria > Bacteroidota > Bacteroidia > Chitinophagales > Chitinophagaceae > Rurimicrobium. The sequence goes on from JADLEN010000046.1 coordinate 399, forward strand.
TTTGTACTTAACGCTTTGGTTGGCGGTAGCAAAGTCGGTACCGCTGAAGGTGCTAAACGGCGGAGTGAACTGGAAGGTAAAACTAATGTCAGAGCCACTTCGTGGGTATTGAGGCTGGTCTAGTGAATAGCGCTGAATAGAGAATTTCAAATTCAGGTTATTACTAAAGCCATTTGTAAAATCCGAAATCAGGCCAGTATATTGCTCTAGTTGATAATTTTGATAATTAATACCATAAGACACTACAAAGTTATCGTCTGGCCATTTTACTCTTTTACTAAGATTGACCCCACCACCAAGCACTTTGATAAATGATTTGCTACCATCGGTAAGGTTGGATGAAAACTTGGAGTAAATGAAATTCGTAGTCAGTGAATTAGGTTTTTTGCCACCAAGCCAAGGCTCTGTGAGCGACACATTGAGTGAGTTGAAAAATGCACCATTTGATGAATAATTCACTGCGAATTTTTGGCCATCACCTACAGGTAATGGATCCCAAAGTTTTGGTTTTAGAATATTTCTTAAAGAGAAGTTGTTGAAAGTAACACCTATCTGTCCATAAAAGCTTACCCCGCCTCCAAAGCCCATAGACATTTGCAACTGATCACTCGATTTTTCTTCTACTGAATAATTAATATCAACAGTGCCATCAGGGCGTGGCTTGGGTTGTGGTATTGTTTTTTCTGGATTAAAGAAACCCAAACCTGCAATTTGGCGGGTGGTACGTATAATATCTGCTCTGCTAAATTTGCTACCAGGCAGTGTATAAATCTCTCTCCGAATTACATTTTCGTTGGTACGGTCGTTGCCTTCAATCGTAATATTGTTAATAGTAGCTTGGGCACCTTCGGTAATGCGCATTTCATAGTTAATAGTGTCATCTATAACTGATGTTTCATTAGGTTGTATTGTAAAATATAGATAACCATCGTCCATATACAAGCTGCTAATGTCTTGCCCTGCAGGGTCGGGGATACTTCCTATTCTTTTGGCTAACAATTCTTGGTCATAAATATCGCCACGTTTGATACCTAAGAGTTTGGTAAGTGTCTCATTTGTATATTTCGTATTGCCTTTCCAATTAATGTCTCCAAAATAGTAGCGCTTGCCTTCATTTATTTTGATGTCTATATTTATATTGCCATTACCTACAGCGTATATTGTATCTTGTATAATACTAGCATCTCTATAGCCAAGTGTGTTGTAATATTCTACAATTGCCTCTTTGTCTTCGGTATATTTCTTCTCATTAAATTTAGACGATTTTAAAAACTTAGGTCGAAAGTATGGATCAAGCGCATCCAAAGTTTTGGATACCGAAAGAAAACCTGCATTCTTTAGATATTTACCTAAAGACCTTGAACTACTATCATTAAAAACAGAAATGTCATCGCTACGATGAAGCGAAATTCGGCCGGCCTCTTTTGTATTTCTGAGACTGCGTTTTAGTCTTGTTTCATTGGCACTTTCATTGCCCGAAAAATTTATTTGATTGACCTTAGTTTTATTTCCTACTTCAATATCAAATGTAAGTATTACAGAGTTTACGATTATAGTATCTACCCTTTCTTTAATTTTCACTTGTGTTTTACCATAACCCTTTTCTTCAAAATATTTTTTGATACGTACTATCGACTCTTTTTTGGCAGCTTCGGTTACCACTTTTGCTTTTACAAGGTTTAGCTTATTTTTTATTTCTTGCGCTTCACTTTTCCTTATGCCTCTAAAGTTGTATCGGCTAAGTCTTGGACGTTCTTCTACGTTTATTACCAAAAAGATTTTGTCGTCAAGTATTTTTTCAATGTTGATGCTGACATCTGAAAACAATTCTTGCTTCCATAAATTTTTGATTGCTTTTGAGATAGACTCATCATAGGGTAGGCGTATCTTTTTTCCTACAGAAAGGCCTGTTACTGCAACCATTAAGTCTTCGTCTAGAAACTTGGCGCCCACCGTACTAAGGCCTGCAATGGTATATTCCTTTGGCATGTTTGCCTCTCCAGAAGCCAGTCCGGAACTGGTAGCGCTACCTGGCATGGCTATTTGTGCAGTAGATTTAAAACTATCTAATGCAGCAACAAGGGTCATGAAAAAAATGATAAAACTACTTTTTTTGAGCATGCGCTTAGGGTTGTATTTGTTCGCTGGTTTTGCCAAATCTTCTTTCGCGTAGCTGGTAATCAGCAATTGCATCAAGAAATTGTTCTTTTCTAAAATCTGGCCAATGAATGGGGGTAAAATAGAGTTCGGAATAAGCGAGCTGGTAAAGTAAAAAGTTACTAATTCTACTTTCGCCACTCGTCCTAATCATTAATTCTGGGTCTGGGAATGCACTAGTGCAAAGGTGGTTATGAAATATTTCGTCGGTTATGTCTTCGGGGTTCAAAAGGCCAGTTTTTGCTTTTTCGGCTATTTGTTTTACTGCATTTATCAATTCCCATTTGGCACTATAGCTGAGTGCCAAAATTAAATTGATACCGGTATTGGCCGCAGTAATGTCTATTGCTTCTTGCATCTCTTTTTGGCATAATACAGGCAGTGCTGCAAAATCGCCAATAACGTGCAAGCGTACATTTTTTCTGTTCAGCTCTTCGGCCTCTTTACGTATTGTTGCCACTAGTAGCTCCATAAGTGCATCTACTTCGGCTTTAGGCCGGTTCCAGTTTTCGGTAGAAAATGCATAAAGTGTAAGGTATTCTATTCCTATTTCTCCGGCAACATTTACTACTTCACGTACACTCAATACACCTTCATGATGTCCAAAAATTCTATCTTGTCCACGCTCTTTTGCCCATCGGCCATTACCATCCATAATGATGGCTATGTGTTTGGGCAATCGCTCTTTGTCGATGGAATGGTTGTGCATACTTATGCTTACTATAAAATAAGGTGTTTAAAATTTTTATTAAGGTGGGCGAAGATAAAAAAATTATAGGCTTATAAAATCAAGCTATACAAGTCTTTTAAATAGTTTAACGGATAATGCCGACGCTTTCTATACTGCCCCATAAGACAATACCCTGCGTGCTTCGTCGTGAATAAGTTTGATGGCTATCTCGGCGGGCAAATCATCCACCTGGCTAGTGAGGTAGTCTGATATGTAATGATTCAGTTCTTTTGCCGGGGCTTCTGGCGATAAGCGTTGGGCTATTTGATGAATCATGCTTATCTCTTGCTCTATTGCTACTTTCACACTTTCCCAAACCTCGCGCGAGACATATACTTGCTGGCTAAGGTTATGTTCGTACTCGGTGCGAATGGTAGACACTAATGTTTGTTGTAATAGCGAAACGGTCATTGAGCTATGGTACACTTTTGGCATCATCTGCCGCGGGTGTACACGTTCCATTAGCAAAGTCAGGCGCTCAAAAGCCTGCAATCGCATACGGATAGTAATATTTTGGGTTTCGTGCAACAAGGCTATTTGCTTCCGTCGCAACTCTGACACCAAAAATTTTTGTACGATAAGATAGCTTGCTGCTAATACAATAAGTGCAGGTAGCGTGTATTTTAATATTTCGAAAACTGATTGTAAATCCATCGGGCAAAAATAAGTAAAGGATTGGTTTGAATAAAATTATAAAAAGAAAAGCCTATAAAGTTAGGTACTACATTATTAGTCGCACACCATTGAGCTCCGAAATACGATAGGTAAATCGGTCACTTGGAGAACTGATAAACATGAAATTGGTAGGTATTTTCCATT
>JADLEN010000047.1 GCA_020846105.1 Chitinophagaceae bacterium
GATGGCGTAGCAGACTTGGCAGCCAAAACTATTAAAACCCCACTAGACCCCGATATCACTTTCTCAGACGATCCTTTGCGTATGATGCGTGCCATCCGTTTTGCCACACAGCTTGGCTTTGCAATAGCACCAGACACACTTGCTGCCATTGCACGCAACAAAGAGCGTATCAAGATAATATCGCAGGAGCGCATCACCGACGAGCTCAATAAAATCATCCTTTCCAAAACGCCTTCCATTGGCTTTGATTTGCTTTATACTACGGGCTTGTTGCAATACTTTTTCCCACAAATGGTGCTGCTTGCAGGTGTCGAAATTATAGAAGGCAAGGGTCACAAAGACAACTTTTACCATACCCTACAAGTGCTTGATAATGTAGCCTACAGAAGCAACAATCTTTGGCTACGCTGGGCTGCTATATTGCACGATATAGCCAAACCGCCTACCAAAAAATTTGAGGTAGGCCACGGATGGACCTTTCACGGGCATGATGCGCTAGGCAAAAAAATAAGTGCACAAGTATTTAGGCAATTAAAACTACCACTAGGCGATCCGCTAAAATATGTAGCCAAGTTGGTAGGCCTGCACTTGCGCCCAATTAGTCTCAGCAAAGACGAAATTACAGACTCGGCCATGCGCCGCTTGCTATTTGATGCTGGTGACGATCTTGAAGATTTGATGATACTTTGTGAAAGCGATATCACCTCTAAAAACAAATTCAAAGTACGTCGCTTTCTGCAAAATTTTGAGCTAGTAAAACAACGACTAAAAGTAGTAGAAGAACAAGATAAAATACGTAATTGGCAGCCGCCAATAGATGGTGCCGACGTAATGCGAATTTTTGGTCTTCCACCGTCTCGCGAAGTTGGTTTTATTAAAACGGCCATTCGCGAAGCAATATTAGATGGAGAGATAAGCAACGAATATGATGCAGCCTATCAGTATATGTTAGCTAAAGCATCCGCTATGGGCTTGAAACCGCTTGAATAAAAAGCATCAAAATTGCTTTTAAAGCGGATTCAAAGTGTTGTTGAGTGTTACCTTAATTACTTCAGCTATTTTCATCATTACCAATTTGGGTATTTTTATTTTGTAATCTTCACAGCGTACATCAAACTGTGCATTAATAATGGCTTTGCCGTTTTTAATGGTAATATTGCCAGGTATACTTACCTCTTGGGTTACGTTGTGAATGGTCAATTTGCCCTTTGCAATCACACGATAATTTCCATCATTTTTAAAATCGATTGCATTTTTATCTATATTCCCTTTGAAAAATGCTTTAGGGTATTTTTCGCTTTCCAAATAGTTCTCATTAAAATGCTCCTCCATCAATGACCTTTCAAATTTGAAACTTTTTATGGGTACAACAAAAACCATGTCACCACTAACAAAGTCAATTGCAGCACTACATTCAGATGACTTGGCTTCAATATCCTCTGCAGGGGTTTTTGAAAAGAAGGAAATAAAACCGTCTTTACAAATAAATTTTTGAGCCTTGCTAGACTGTGCACACAAAAAAACAGGAACAAATAATAATAGTTGGAGGATTTTCATAAAAGCAATTTAGGGATATAGTGTATAACTAATCAAAGTTAATAATAACATTAACGAAAATTAAGCAATTTGGGTTTCAAGTTATCTTTTTTGCCAATTTCTAATTAACCTTACCTTTGCCAACTTCTAAAATCGATACAATTTATTTCAATACACCATAATGACATTTATACAAGAACTACAAGCCCGCGGATTAGTACAGGATATAATGCCTGGCACAGAAGAATTATTGAAGAAAGGAATGACCGCCGCTTATATTGGCTTCGACCCCACGGCCGAAAGCCTGCACGTAGGCAGCTTATTGCCCATAACCCTACTCATGCGCCTACAAGCCGCGGGCCACAAACCTTATGCTCTTGTGGGTGGCGCTACAGGTATGATTGGCGACCCATCGGGCAAATCAGCAGAACGTAATTTGTTGGATAATGAAACGATTGAAAAAAACTGCGCTGGCATCCGAAAACAATTAAGCAAATTCATAGATTTCAGCGAAGGCAAGCCCAATGCTGCCGTGATGGTGAACAATTATGATTGGTTCAAAAACTTCTCCTTTCTCGATTTTATCCGCGATGCGGGCAAACTCGTAACAGTCAATTATATGATGGCCAAAGACTCTGTGAAAAAACGCTTAGAATCAGGGCTTTCTTTTACAGAATTTAGTTACCAACTTATACAAGGTTACGACTTTTTGCACCTATACCAGCAGCACAACGTGCAGTTGCAAATGGGTGGCGCCGACCAATGGGGCAACATCACCACAGGTACTGAGCTCATCCGTAAAAAGTGCGCTGGCGACGCCTATGCCTTTACCAGCCCACTCATTACCAAGGCCGACGGTAGCAAATTTGGCAAAAGCGAAGGCGGCAATATTTGGCTCGATGCAGAACTTACTTCGCCTTACCAATTTTATCAATTTTGGCTAAAACTACCCGATGCCGAGGCCGAAAAAATGGCGCTCATTTTTTCTTTCAAAACTGTCGAAGAAATAAAAACACTTATAGCCCAGCACCAAACTGCACCACATTTGCGCGCCCTGCAAAAGGCTCTTGCCGAGGAGCTTACCATTATGGTTCACAGTGCCGCCGACTTGGCCTTTGCCCAAAAAGCCGCAGACATTCTCTTTGGAAACTCTGCTATAGAAGATTTGAAAGCCCTCTCAGAAAAGCAACTATTAGAAATAATGGACGGACTTCCACAAGTTAATTGTCCAAAAAGTATTTTAGAAAACAACGGCACCGAGCTGCTCAGTTTCCTTGCCGAAAACAATATCTATTCCTCCAAGGGCGAAGCCCGAAAAGCGCTACAGGCAAATGCTGTGAGCATCAACAAGCAAAAAATATCTGCGATAGATTACAAACTAACCGCTGGAAACTTACTCAATGAAAAATACATCCTCTTCCAAAAAGGCAAGAAAGATTATACCCTAGGCATATTTGCATAGCAGTCACACATTCACATTTTCTACACATATATGGGCTTAGTATTTGCTAAGCCCATATTTCTTTTTTTTGGCGGTGTAGCTTTTTTATCCTTCGTTAGGCTTTGGTGTTCCAGCCATCCACTGCTATCTTTTACCCTGAAAAAGGGTAAAAGGATATCCGCTACTGTCTGGCGCAGGCTTGGGCTTTAGGAATAACGATTAAGCTTGGCCATCCATTATTCCAAGGCAAGCAAAATCAAACATCATTTTGCACATTTACAAACGAAAAAAAAATGCAAAAAAAATGCCACGCTACAAAATACTTGAAGCGTGGCATTGCTAAAATGTTCGAGTAGGCATTTTTATTGTTGCTCTTGCTGCCATTTAATACGGCCTTCACCAGGTATCAGATGGCGCTCAGAGTGGTACGAGGAGCGCACGAGTGGGCCACTTTCTACATAGTCTAGCCCGAGTTTGTAACCTTCTTCACGGTATTCGGCAAACTCGTCGGGATGCACAAAGCGCGCTACTGGTAAATGTTTGGATGTAGGCTGTAGGTATTGACCTATCGTTAGCACATCAAGTCCGTTGGCGGCAAGATCGCGCATGGTTTGTATTACTTCTTCTTTTTGCTCGCCGAGGCCTAGCATAATGCCGCTTTTGGTGCGCATGCCGCCGTCTTTGAGTCGGCGTATTACCTCCATGCTGCGGTGATACTTGGCTTGTATGCGCACTTGGCGGGTGAGGCGCTCCACAGTTTCAATATTGTGCGATACCACTTCTGGAACCACATCTATAACATTTTGTAGGTTATCCCACTTGCCCTGAAAATCAGGTATTAGTGTCTCAAGCGTCGTTTCAGGGTTTAGGGCACGTACCGCTTTAATAGTATTTGCCCAAATAATAGAACCGCCGTCTTTTTGATCGTCACGATCTACAGAGGTGATAACGGCGTGCTTTACTTTCATGAGGTATATGGCTTCGGCTACGCGCTGCGGTTCATCAAAGTCAGGGGCTAGTGGCCTACCTGTAGCTACGGCACAAAAGCCGCAAGAGCGTGTGCAAATGTTGCCCAAAATCATAAATGTAGCTGTACCTGCACCCCAGCATTCGCCCATATTGGGGCAGTTGCCGCTTTCGCAAATGGTGTGTAGCTTGTGATCGTCTACCACACCACGTACATGGCGATAGCCCTCGCCTGTGGGTAGCTTCACCCTTAGCCAGTTAGGTTTTTTTGTGCGGGCTTCTTCTTGGTTTACCACTCCGCTTATTACGTTTAACTCTTGCATAGAAATATTTGAATAGCAATATATCTTTTAGCGCTTGCGGCTACCAAATTGGATACTTGCGTATATGTTGAAAAAATAAGGAACTGCTTTTTGGGTGGCCATAAGCTCTATCTTAGACGCGTACAATTCGGCAGTGGCGCCTATCTCGGCGGCAGAAACTAGAAATTTATCTTTGGCATAATCGAAATGCAGGGCCGTTTTGAGGTGTACTCCAGGTTTTATTTTAAGCTCACCAAGACCTTGGGTAAAGCTAGCAGCGCCTATTATATAAATTGGATTGAGAAAGTATTCGGATATTTCGGGGCTGTATTTCACAATATCTCTATCATAGGTTTGGCCACCATCTTTGCTTATATATGCTTCTACATAGTACGGCTTTAGCAAGCCTAGGGCTAGCCCCCCTGCATATACCCAATGTACGGAAACACTGTTTGGGTAAGGCTTTCCAGCAATCATCTTACGGTTCCCTATA
>JADLEN010000048.1 GCA_020846105.1 Chitinophagaceae bacterium
GCTCCTTGTATTACCATATTTGGCTCGGCTCGTACAGACCACAATAACAAATATTACCACCTCGCTGTAGATATTGCACGAAGGCTTTCAGAAGAAGGTTTTGGTATTATTTCGGGCGGAGGGCCGGGTATAATGGAAGCTGCTAATAAAGGTGCTGCAATAGCTGGCGGCAAGTCGGTAGGGCTCAATATTGATTTGCCTTTCGAACAGCATGCAAATGAGTTTATTGACCCAGACAAAAATCTGAATTTCGATTACTTTTTTGTTCGCAAAGTGATGTTTACAAAATATGCCCAAGGTTTTATAATGATGCCAGGTGGCTGGGGTACAATGGACGAGTTTTTTGAAGTGGCCACTCTGATACAAACAAAAAAACTAACCCAAACACCAATGATATGTGTTGGTAGTGCCTATTGGAAAGGATTGTTCGATTGGATGAGAGAAACAATGCTTTTCGAAGAAAAAAATATTAGCGAAGGCGATTTGGATATGATTAAAATTTTTGACACAACGGAAGAAGTGGTGCGGTATATTCATGAATTTTATACCCACAATAAATTGCAACCTAATTTTTAAAATAGCCTATGACCTCAATATTATTTGATGCTGCGCTTAATGATTATGCGGCCAAATTAAGTACTCCTCAATTGCCTATTCTTAATGAATTAGAGCGAGAGACCTACCGAAAAGAAATGCAGCCAGTAATGCTTTCAGGCCATTTGCAAGGAAATATTTTACAGCTTATTAGTCACCTGCTTCGGCCCAGAAAGGTATTGGATATTGGTACTTTTACAGGATATTCAGCCATTTGTTTGGCACAAGGGCTTGACGAAAATGGGGTAGTGCATACCATAGAGCTCGAAGAGGAAAGAAGTGAAATTGCTCAAAAATATTTTGAAGCTTCTGGCTTCTCGCATAAAATAATTGCACATTATGGCTATGCTTCAGAAATTTTAAACACTTTGAAAGAGCCTTGGGACTTGGTGTTTATAGATGCAGATAAACCTAATTATGCAGCTTATTACGATGCCATTTTTGACTATCTAAAAATTGGTGCCATTATCATTGCAGATAATGTGCTTTTTGAGGGTAGGGTATTGCTGCCAATAGAAGAGCAGGGTAAAAATGAAAAAGCAATGAATTTATTCAACGAAAAAATTAAAAATGATAAAAGAGTAGAAGTTACCATATTACCTATTCGAGACGGTATTTCTATAATCAGAAAGATTGCATTATAAAAGAAAAATAAAATGAAAAAAGTTATAATTACAGCTTGTGTTTTTTTTAGCATCAACACAGCATTCGCCCAGAATACATCTTTTAATGAGAAGGCTAATGCCTATATCAAAGAATACGCTGGCTGGGCTATAGAAGAGCAGCAAAGAGTGGGTATTCCTGCATCAATTACGCTTGCTCAAGGCATCTACGAAACGGGTGCCGGAGCAAGCGAATTGGCCACAGAAGCAAATAATCATTTTGGCATTAAATGTAAAAAAGAATGGAAGGGCATGACCTATAAATACACGGATGATGCCCCAAATGAGTGTTTTAGAAAATACAGCAGCGCCAAAGAATCCTATATCGACCATTCTGATTATCTTAAAAACTCGCCAAGATATGCCGAGTTATTTACTTTTCCGGTAGAAAACTATACGCAATGGGCCAAAGGCTTGCGCCGTTGTGGATATGCTACTAATCCTGCTTATGCTCAAAAATTAATTAAAATGGTTGAGGATTTCGATTTGCATCAATTTACATTGGCTGCACAAATGGTAAGTGCGCCTGTACCCAAAAAAGAATACGTATCGGTAACCCAAAAAGTTCAAAGTATACAAGAGCACGATGCAGCATTAGTACCTATAAAAATGCCAGCGCGGATAGATACAACCACATCAACAATAAATAATACAGAAGAAAAAGAAGCTTCGGTAGCTAAAGACGGCACTATTCGTATCAACGACTTGCGTGCTGTGCTTGGCAAAAAGGGCGATTTGCCATTAGAAATTGCTATGAACCACAATTTTAGGTACGCGCGATTGTTAGAAATTAACGAACTTGAAGACGCTCCTTTGCCAGCAGATATGCCTGTTTTTTTAGAATCTAAAAAATACAAAGGTGCACACGAGACGCATATAGTTGCTGAGGGCGAAACCGTGGAATCTATTGCGCAAAATGAAGGTATGGGTAGCCGTCAGTTACGAATATTCAACCTAATGGCTCATAACGAACAGCCAAAAGTAGGCGCCACTTTAAAGTTGCAATCGCAAAGCGATGAGCGCCCAGAAATCTACAGAATGTCAAAGGTAGTTACAGAAAAAAAGCAAGATCGATTTACCTTACAAGAAAATAAAAAAAATCAGGAAAGTGATTTTTTGCCCACAAAAAAATCAATCCAAAGTGCAAATGCTGAAGAGGTAGAAATAGGCTACGGAGCAGAGCGACCAGCATTTTTAAAAGAGCAAAAAGCAGAAGAGAAATCCATCAAAATCAATACAGAATTGGTGCCGGCAAAACAAATGCCTGTTGCGGCTGATGAGAAACAAGTTTCTGCTGAAGTGCCTGTTATGGATGAGTTGGCGCTACTCAAAGCAAGGTTGGATAAAGCAGTATATTCGCAGGGTAGCAAGTCTAATGTAAAGGTTACTAGCTCTGATGCAGCGGCAATAAATAAGGCTCAAATTAAAAATGTCAATGTTGCAGAAGCGCCAGAAAAGCAAGCTAATGTAGCAGCAGAAAAATACCATATTGTAGAAAAAGGCGACACAGGTTATAGCATTGCTCAAAAATACGGTATCAAAGTAAAGCAGCTAAACGAATGGAATAAGCTTAATTTTGAGGCCATTAAAGTAGGACAGAAATTGCGTGTAAAATAGCGTTTAAAAAAATAATTGAAAGTAAAATGAGCGAAGAAAAATCTCTGAATTTTATAGAGGAAATAATTGAAAATGATATAGCAGCAGGCTTGCATAATGGAAGGGTTCATACTCGTTTTCCTCCAGAGCCCAATGGTTATTTGCATATAGGTCATGCATCGTCTATTTGTCTCAATTTTGGATTGGCAAAGAAATATAATGGACAGTGCAACCTTCGCTTTGACGATACTAACCCTAGTACCGAGGAGACAGAATATGTGGACAGCATCAAAGCCGATGTGAAATGGCTAGGCTTTGAGTGGCATGAGGAATTGTACACGTCCGACTATTTCGAACAACTGTACGATTATGCTGTAATGCTTATTGGTAAAGGATGCGCTTATGTAGATGATAGTAGTGCCGAAGAAATGGCAATACAAAAAGGGGATATTGGAAAACCTGGGGTGGCCAATGAATTTAGATCGCGTAGTATAGCCGAAAACATGGCACTTTTTGCCGAAATGCGTGCTGGTAAATTTCCCGATGGAGCTAAAGTTTTGCGTGCTAAAATAGATATGACCCACCCCAACTTGCTCCTTCGCGACCCAATCATTTATCGAATCAAGCACGCACATCACCATCGCTCTGGCGACAAATGGTGTATCTATCCAATGTACGATTTTGCCCACGGACAAAGTGATAGTATAGAGCATATTACGCATTCTATTTGTACGCTCGAGTTTATTCATCATCGTCCATTATACAACTGGTTTATAGAGCAATTGGGTATTTTTCCTTCTCATCAATATGAGTTTGCTCGTAGAAGTGTTAGCTACATGATTACGAGTAAACGCAAGTTGCTGCAACTGGTGAATGAGCAACATGTGAAAAGCTGGGACGACCCTCGAATGCCTACCATTAGCGGCATGCGCCGTCGTGGGTATCCGGCAGCCGCTGTTCGGCAGTTTTGCGATATGATAGGTATAGCCAAGCGCGAAAATCTTGTGGACATTGGCGTATTGGAATTTTGTGTTCGCGAGCAATTGAATAAATCGGCTAATAGGGTAATGGCAGTTCTTGACCCTATCAAAGTTGTTTTGACCAATTATCCTGAGTCACAAACGGAACATTTAACCGCAGACAATAATACTGAAAACGAAAACGCAGGTACTAGGCAACTTTCTTTTTCGAATACCTTGTTGATAGAACGAGATGATTTTATGGAAGAGCCGCCTAAAAAGTTTTTCAGACTTGGGCCAGGCCTTTCGGTGCGATTGAAACATGCTTATATTATCACTTGCAATGAAATAATTAAGGATGAAAATGGAATTGTTACTGAGCTGCATTGTACTTATAATGAGCTTAGTAAAAGTGGCCAAGATACAAGCGGTGTGCATGTAAAAGGTGTTATTCATTGGGTAAATGCCGCTGATGCAATACCTGCAGAAGTGCGTATGTACAATCGTTTGTTCACAGTAGAAGACCCTGCAAATGCCGAAGGAGATTTTAAAGATCATATCAATGCCAACTCTATGGAAGTAAATACAAAAGCTATGGTAGAGGCATCTTTAAAAAATGCAGCCGTTGGTAGTCAATATCAGTTTATGCGCAAGGGATATTTTACGGTAGATAAAGATTGTGATGCGTCAAATCTGGTATTCAACCAAACAGTAAGTTTGAAGGATACCTTTGCAAAAGAGATGAAAAAGTAATCTGCACCATATCATAATAATAAGAAACCCCTAATCTTTTTAGCATTAGGGGTTTCGATTTTAACCAAGCTTACGCGATAGCATTTTTAACGAGATGAAACAAAACAACAGCTTTAAAACTAAATTGGCTACTCTCAAATGGTCTTGGGCTAGCCTCGCTTTGGCTATTGTTTTATTGTTGATTAATCACAAACTTATTTTTGGAAATGCTGTAGGAATTTGGGATGCCGATGGCCAGTTTTTACCTTATCAAATATTAGTTTCCGACTTTGCAAGGCAAGGGAAATTGCTGCTATGGGATTGCTGGACAAATGCAGGTATACCCACTTCTGGCGACCCTCAAGTTGGGGCTTTTTCGCCTATAAATATTACCATTGGGCTACTATTCGGTGGCACTTCATTGGGCTTTATTGCTTTGTGGATGTTTGTTTGGTACTTAGGTGGCTGGGGTATATTGATGCTTGGCCGGCATTATAAATTGCCATTATGGGCTGCTTTTGTTGTGGCGTTACAATTTCTATTTGTTGGCATTTACATCACTAATGCCGAACATACTCCTTGGTTAGTAGGCTTTTCATTTTTGCCCATTATTATTTGGCGCTTAGATGTGGCTATCATGGCTAAGTCCTATTTTAATGCTGCCCTTGCTGGTGCTGTTTGGGGCCTGTCGGCTTTGAGTGCTTATCCAGGTTTTACAATTATTACGGGCCTTTTTTGTTTTTTATGGCTATTAGGCAGCCTGTTTGCTAGAAATACATTTATTGGAAATTTTAAAAAATCAGTTCTTCAAGCTTCGCTTATTTTTACTTGTTTTACTATTGTTGGCCTCCTCGTTTTGAGCCCTACCTATTTTTCTTTTTTATACGATGCAGCTGGTACTACAACCAGGGTTGGCGTACTGAGCAAAGAAGCTGTACTAACGGTAAATCCGCTGCACCTTGGCGCTACGGCCACATTTGCAAGTCCCTTGTTGGCCGTGCAGCAATTGCACAATGAGCAACTTTATTTGGGCACCGATATTTCTATGACCAGTATTTATTCAGGTGTTTTAATA
>JADLEN010000049.1 GCA_020846105.1 Chitinophagaceae bacterium
AGCGTGAAGGATGGCAGCGGATACCCCGCTGAAGCCTTTGCGGCAGAGCCTTGTGGCGGAGTAGGAGCGTACAGCCTGACGCCGCCCCCTTCTAGCAGGTGCTAAAAGAGGGCGGCGGCACGCCCAAAAAAAAAAAGAAATAATTATCGGCAAGCTTGGGATGGTGTAGGAAGAAAAAAATCAGTAATTTTCCAATTCGAAAAACTGTTATAACAGACCTTAAAAAAACAAAACATAACCAATGACTTTAGAACAAACAGAAATAGAACTAAAAAAGCTAACCGTGATGCCGCCTTGGGGCCGCAAGCAAAACGACGACTGGGACAAGCTAAGCAATTTTGTGTATCAGCAGCCGAGTTATGAGCAATTGTTGGCGCTGATAGCTGCGCAAGACAAGGACGAGGCTTTTGGCAATTATTGTATCCACAGATGGTACAACACACTGTCTGCCAGGGCGCTAGAAGAGGTGTTTTGTAGCCAGCCCCGTGTAAAAGCTAATAAAAACAAGTATGACAAGCTGGTAGATTTCTCGATAAGCTCTATACCCTTTGACCATAAAACAAGTATATACCCGCGCGGCTACCCAGAGACGCAGGCCTATGCCGAGCAAAACCCCGCATCGCTAATAGAGTGGCTGTATAAGCAGCAAAGCTTGGAGGGCAGGTACCATACCGAGAACAGGTTGTTTGTGGTGCTGTATGCCGCAGACGGGCAGCATTGGCGCTTGCGTGCCGAGATAAGCAAAATGAAGACAGCGATAGAAGACTATGTACTGCATTTTGACAAAAAAAACCTGACCTTACTGATGCTCGAGGAGGAGAGCGCGGTACTGTCTGACATTGTATGGATAAAGCTATAGTGCAGGCTGCCCGGGCTTGAAACCGCTAAGAAATGCTTTGATATCCATTCTTTTTTTTCCTTCTTGTTGCAAAGACAATATGCAGATGTAGGCGTCTTGGGTGGCAAAACGCAGGTAGCTTTTGCCATCGGTTTGGTAGCTGCCTGTGGGTATGCTAGGCTGCTCTTGGGCTATGTATGCGTCGAATATTTTGATAGTCTTATTGTCTAGTGTGGCAAAAGCAGCGGGGTAAGGCGAGAGCCCGCGGATGAGCTGTAGCACCTGGGCGGCTGGCTGGGCCCAATGGATGCGCATGTCTTCTTTAAAAATCTTGGGTGCGTGCTGCAATAGTTCTGAGGTGCTGTCTTGGGGTATCTCGGCAATGCTGTTGCTGGCCAAGCCTAGGACGGTGGCTACTAGTAGTTGTGCGCCGGCTAGCATTAGCTTGTCGTGCAGGGTACCGGCATTGTCTTGGGGCAAAATGTCTATAGCATGGCGGAGCAATATATTGCCCGTATCTATCTGGTGTTGTAGCCGAAAGGTGGTGACGCCTGTAGTGGTAGCACCGTTGATAATAGCCCAATTGATAGGGGCGGCGCCACGGTATTGGGGTAGCAGTGAGCCATGTACATTTACGGTGCCCATAGGTGGCATTTGCCACACAAGCTGTGGCAGCATCCGGAAGGCCACTACAATGTGTATATCGGCAGCAAGTGCTTGGAGGGCGGCAAGAAATGCGGGGTCTTTGAGCTTTGGTGGCTGCAATACTGGTATGTTGTGGGCTTCGGCATATTGTTTTACAGGGGTGCTATTTACTTGTAGGCCTCTGCCCGAAGGCTTGTCTGGCGCGGTAACTACGGCTACTACTTGTAGGCCTGCACTTACGAGCGCATCTAGTGATGCTACGGCAAAATCTGGTGTGCCAAAAAAAACTATCTTAAGGTGGGCGGCGTTTTTCATAGGTATAAAATATGGTGCTGTGTGGGGGAGCAAAGCGGTGTAGGGTAGGTATTAATCTTCTGCAGCTGGGGCTATTGGCAGGGCTGCATGGTTTTGGTTGGCATTCCACTCTAGGATAAAATTGTTGCGACCATTGCCAATGAGTATGCACAATACGTTTTGCTGCACAAGCTCTAACATGGCAAGAAAGGTAAATATGGCATGTATTCGGTTTTCGAACAGGGCAAATAAAGTTTCGAAAGGCACTTCTACCCTATCCTTCATCCATTCTTGCAAGAATATTCTTTGTGTTTCGAGGCTGTAGTTATACTTTACCACTACGTGTTGTGGTTTGTTGTTTCGGTCGTTAAATTTTTTCATTGCCCGTTCAAAAGAGCTCATAAGCTTGAACATGGATATGGTCTGAATTTCGGTACCCTCGCTATATTCATCGCTAAGAGCGGCAAGCTCGCTACGGATATTGCCTCGTTTTTGGTGTAGTTGTCGCTCGGCCTCCATCAATACTAGCTCGGCAGATGCGTCTTTAAATCTTTTGTATTCGAGTATTTTGTCTACCAATTCTTGTCTTGGATCTATTTCATTGCCTAGGGGGTCTATTTCGCGGCGTGGTAGCAGCATTTTAGACTTTATGCGCATAAGGGTGGCAACAAACAGAATAAACTCGCTAGCGAGCTCAATATCTAAAATTTCTGCTTCGTGTATATAGGTTAGAAAATCTTTGGTGAGGTCAAAGATGGGTATGTTGTAAATGTCCAACTCGTCGCGCTCTATAAAAAAAAGCAGCAAATCGAAAGGACCTTCGAATTGAGGTAGTTTTATTTGGTAGGTTTCGGACATTGTACAGTATTAGTATGATTTTTTTATAAAAACAAATGCCAGCAATGAGTAAGACATCGTTGCTGGCAAATTTATTCTAAATATTTGGGCTATTGCTCAAGAAAAACAATAATTACTTTTTGGGTATTGGCAATTTGTATTCGATACCAAACTGTATGTTTTGTCTTACTTGCATCCAGCCTAAACCTTGAAAGGGTTCTTCTTTTGGCTGAGACACACCTGCCTGGTCTACAAAAGTAGTGGCGTATGGTATGGCATTATCGTATATGAGTACCAAGCCTATAGATACATTCAAATGTTTGTTGAATTTGAAGCTCAGTAAGTTGTCGGATAGCATGGTGAGGTTACCGGGATTGTCTTGGCGCACCACTACGCCTGCTGTATCTTTTACATCTTTGGCTAGGTAGTTGCTATAAAGATCCAACCTTGTGCGGAAGCTTACTGTTTTGCTAATCTCGGTAAAGTACCTAGCCGATAGGTAAGCACCAAGCTCGAAACGACTAGTCTTGCCAAAAGGCACACCATAGGCACCTTGGGGAATACGATTGGTATATTTTATACTAGCAAGTGTAAGGCGGGCTGCTATCGGCGAGAAGAAAACACTCAGGTTATTGCCTTTACGATACTCGAAACCCGGGGCAAGTGTAAAGTATGCTGGCGACATAAACTCTGATGTTGGGTTTTTTTGCCAATCGGGCAATGAGTAATCATAACCTTTGGTAAACTGCGACTTGAAGTTGAAAAATCCTGTGGCAAAAAACTTAGAATCTTTTGACAGTTTTCGTCCGTATTTAGAGGTAAAATCTATACGGTCATCTGTTTTGCGTGGGATAAATTTGTTGGAGTAGGTGTAGTTGAGGCCATAGTTGAGGTCTAGGTTGTTGGCCCAGATATTGCGGCCACTGACCAATGTTGTAAAGCCATTAAAAATACCATTTACTGTGAAAGAGGCTAGCTCGCCACCTGCAGCCCAGTTGTGCAAAACACCTTGGTTGCCACCGATATTGAATACCCCACCATAGGTCCAATAGGTTGTATCTTTTTCTACCAAGGTAAGGGTAGGTTTCACCTTGTCTGCATCGGTTATTACTTGTTGGGCACTAGCCTTAATTGTCAATAAGGAAAAAACCAGTGTTGCTTTTTTAATCATTACGCTATTCTATTTTGTTTTTAAATTTTTTACTTTCTTGGTTTGTATTTAGCTTTCTTCAAAAACTGTTCCGCATTGTTGTTGCTCAGCATTTTATCCATATTTTCTTCAGGGTTGTTTTGCACATAAGCTTTTACTATTTGCAAGCCTAGCCAAGTACCGATATTGCCAGGGCTTTCGGCAGGCATACCCGAGGTGTTGGGGCCATATACTACAAAGCGACGCATCTTGCCCCAATTTTTTTCGAAAAGCAAGTTTTCGTTCAAGAAAAAGTTATAGACCATTGCTTCATTTTGCACACACCATTCCACCTGTGCTTTTGTATAACCGATTCTGTCTTCGAATGGCACAAAGGGCACCATTTTTTCTACAAAATATTGCTGCTTTCCTTTCTGTATCATCATTTCCAAAAGGCTTTTATCCTCGTCTTCAAAAGGATGTATGTCATTGTACAATGTGGCAAAAACAGAAGGGGCAATTGATTGTTTACGAAAGTTGATGCACATATAATCTGGCTGCCCCACCGCTTGGTAAAAAGGGTATTGTGGCCCCAAAAACATATCGAGCCCTATGGCCAAGATACCTTCATAGCTAACCACACCCCAATTGGACAAGCCCGAATTGAAGTAAATAATATTGGGCAGCTTGGTCTTGGGGTAATAATGCAGCATGTATTGAAAACCCCTTCCTAGCTGCTCTTCTATATCTTTTGTATCGGGGTAATGCTTGTCCACAGTGTCGAACAGAGCTACATAATCTGGGTATGTAACAAAGCTATGAAGCCCTTCGCTTATACCTTTGTTGCTAGCGTTGTAATTGCCGTTGATATGAAAACCCATGAGGGTATCGAGATAGAAATTTAAAAATTCAGGATATTGTGTTTGTAAGCTTTGTAAGCCTTCAGCCAGATTGTTGGTGTCTATCATCCGCAAATCTTTGTCCAACCTTTGGCTTTTTAATTGTACCTTGATTGCAGAAACATCGGGCTGCTGTTCGTCGGCACTTTTGCAAGCGTTGCCCAAAATAGCTGTCAGCAAAAACAAAGCCATTACCAACTTTTGCTTTGAGAAAAATTTTATTTTACGCATAATAGAATGAAGATTAATTAATTTTGCCGCAAAAGTAAGCAACCACTATAAGGATTGTGGTATAATTTTTGATTTTATTAGAATACACAAACAGAAAAACAATTTAAAACACGATGAAAAAACAACTACTCACAATTGCAATGCTTGGACTTACTATCCTTAACACACAAGCCCAAAGCGACTACGCTACAAGCAGTAGCGAAACCCTCAAAAAAATACGTTTTGGCGTGTACGTAGCACCCAATCTATCTTTTATGCGCCCATCGGCAGCCAAAGACGGAGCGAAAACCCAAGAAAATGGTGGCAACAAAATTGGCTTCACCTACGGCATCATGGCCGACTTCAACTTTACTGAAAACTATGCCATTGCTACGGGTTTGCAAGTAAATACTACTGGGGGCAAAATCAATACCTTGAACCCAATTGCATTAGACAATGAGGCTATTTCTACCAAATTCGATTACACCTTGCAATACCTTGAAGTACCAGTAGCGCTTAAGCTCAAAACAGACCAGATGGGCAAGTTTACTATTTTTGGCCAAGCAGGGCTTACTATTGGTTTCAACATTAGCAAAAAAGCTACTTACGAAATTTTACAAAAACGTGCTACAACGGACACTACCTACCAAATAACGGAGAAAGAAAAAATCACAGGTGGCATAGGCAATATTGCTCCAGTAGTTTTTCAGATGAATGTAGGTGCTGGTGTACAATATATGATAGGCTCTAAGCTCGATGGCTATGTGGGCTTGTTTTTCAACAATGGCTTTGCACCCAACGTTACCGACCCTACCAAGTACACCAACACGCCAGCCACTTTTACCGATGGCAATACAAGGCTCAATAATTTTGCAGTTCGTTTGGGCTTTTATTTCTAAGCTTTAGCGCTACTTTTAATACCCTGCGGTCTTTTGAACTTTTCGAAAGACCGCATTTTATTTGTACCAATACACTAACAAATATTTCTTCGCAAACTTTCAAAATATTAACTTGCCATTCTTATTACAAAGCCCACCTGCATGAAACCAAAAATACCAGCAAAGCCCAGCATAGCGCCCAACACCACTCGCGCTGCCCCAATAGCTACTCACAATACTTATTGGATGAAAGCTTTTTGGGGGTCTTTATTATTCATGTTTTTGGCATTAGCATTTGCAGGCTACGACAGCGGTGTGGGTAGCGACGAGATGGACATGAACATCTATGGCAAAGCCAACATTGCCTACTATACCAGCGGCTTCAAAGACACCACCTTCTTACATCCCAACCACCAAGACGGCACAGTACTTGCCCACACATTGCCCTACTATGGTAGTGGTTTCGAGTATTTTGCCACCGCACTTACTAGCTTTCTTGGCAACGATTACGAATACAATACGCGCCACATCTTCAACCAATTTATAGCCATCCTCGGCATACTATTTACTGGGCTTATTATTCTTAGGCTTAAAAACATCAAGGCTGCTTTGCTAGGCATGTGGCTGATGTACCTCACCCCCCTATTCTTTGGCCTCGCCATTTTCGACACCAAAGACATACCCTTTCTGAGTGCTTACATTGCATGTTTATACTTCACTATTGTGTTTTTTCAGCAGTTGCCACGTGTGCATTACAAGACACTTTTTGGGCTATGCTTTTCGCTATGGTTCTTGCTCAGCATCCGTATTGGTGGTGTACTTATGATAGGTTATATAGGTCTCTATGCATTGATGCAAATCTTGAGCAACCAACATTTAAAAACCACGCTAGGTACTTGGCTACCCAAGCTTATTGGCAGTATTGTAGTAGCCATCATTTTTATGGTAGTGCTATGGCCTTTTGTACTACAGTCACCTATAGAAAATACCATTAAAGCGCTCAACGTAGTCAAGGATTTTCCACAGGCAATTACCCTTACTTTCGAGGGTGAACTTATAGACTCCCTGAACATACCCAAAAGCTTTCTTAGTAAGATGTTTTGGATAAGCATGCCCATAGCGGCACTCGCAACGCTGGTTCTTGGCGCTTTGGGCAATTTGTTTTTGTGGCGTAGCGCTAGTCACAAAAATGCCTTAATAATCCTTGCAATAGCCGCATTACTACCACCCTTCTTTGCCATATACACAAACATGCCCTTGTATAACTCTTGGCGACATTTATTATTTGTATATCCTGCACTAGTAGCCTTTTGCAGTATCGGCTTTATCGCACTTATGGAGCTGCTGCCCAATACCAAAATACAAATAGCCATTGTAGCCATACTAGCGCTAGGCTTTGTGCAGCCCACAGTTTGGGGCATCCGCAACAACCCATACCAATATACCTATTACAACCAGCTAGCAGGTGGCTACCCTCAAGCTTACTACGATTACGACACCGATTATTGGCAAATAAGTACCAAAGAAGCTATCGATTGGCTAATGAAAAACGAGCCAATGACAGCCAGTACCGACACTCAATTTATAGCCACCAATGCCTACACATTTAGCAATTATTACCTAAGCCATAGATACCCCAGCGTCAAAGTCAAAGCTGTGCCTATGGGCGAAAAAACCAACTACGGCGCGCCCGGGGTGTACACCATTTTCAACAGCTTATTTTTAGAGCCCCATTACCTCCAAATCTGTTTTCCATCGCCGCTAAGCATACATACTATAGACATAGAAGGTATGCCCGCTACTTACATAGCCAAAGATACCGCACAATACCGATACAAAGGCTTTCTAGCCTTCCAAAGCAACGACTACCGCCGTGCCGACTCGTTCTTTAACCTATACACCCAGCAGATAAAATACGACGGCAGCCAACGCAACCTCAGCCCAATATTTGGCGCCATGGCCTACTGCAAATTTGCAATAGACAGTATTCAAACAGCCTATACAATGGCAGCCAACACCCTCAAAGTGTACCCTGCCGACTATCTTGCCAACCTCACGCTCGGTGTCTGTTGCCTGGCA
Organism: Chitinophagaceae bacterium; assembly: GCA_020846105.1. Taxonomy (GTDB): domain Bacteria; phylum Bacteroidota; class Bacteroidia; order Chitinophagales; family Chitinophagaceae; genus Rurimicrobium. The sequence goes on from JADLEN010000049.1 coordinate 7,810, forward strand.
CGGAAAGACTACCCTGCCGCCAAGCAATACCTAATGATAGCGCAGCAAATAACCCCCGGAGACAAAGCACCGCAGATATACCTAGACATGATTCCAAAATAAAAAAATCCATTTTGTTTGGTTATGAAAAATCTAATATATGATTTTTAGAAAACAAAAAGAAATGTGAAAAGGGAATTGTTTTTCAAGTTGTACCACTGCTATTCAAGATATTATACCATTTATCCAAATGATTTTAAACCGAAAACAAAAAAGCGCTGAATTCTTTCGAACACAGCGCCTTTAAAGGGTATTTAAAGCTAATTTGAAAGACTATCGAATGTATCCCAAAATTTTGAGCATGCTTTGGTAGGTTTGCTCTTTAGCATATAGCCAATCTTCGAGCTCGCCTGTTTTGGGATTTAGCTCTACGACTACGTGCTTGGGAGAGGGTATCATACAGTGCTTGATACCGCCGTAACCTGCTAGCTGATCTTGGTAAGCACCTGTGTGAAAAAAGCCTATGTACAGCGGCTCAGAGGCCTCTTGAGCCACAGGGTCTTTAGATTTTGTGGGTATTGCTTTTTCATTTTTGGGCAAAAATACGGCGTTGATATGCTCTTCAGATGTGTAGAAATCATGGCTATCGCAAGTAAGCCCACCAAGGTGCACCTCTTGGTATTCTTTGTCCCATTTGTTGATAGGGAGCAGTAGAAATTTTTCGCCAATACCCCAAGTATCAGGTAGTGTGGTGATGAAGGAACTATCTATCATGTACCAAATTTCGCGGTCGTTTTGCATTTTCTCATCGAGAATGCTGTAGATAACAGCGCCGCTTTCGCCTACGGTAAAAGAGCCAAACTCTGTGTAGATGTCTGGCATTGCTACTTTATTGGCTTTGCATATTTTTTTGATAGTGGCTACTATTTCGTTGGCCATGTAGGCATAGTCATAGTCGAAAGCCAGAGAGTGCTTAATTGGAAAACCACCACCGAGGTTGATACTATCAAGCTCGGGGCATATCTTTTTGAGCTGGCAATAGAGGTGCAATACCTTATTCAGCTCGCTCCAATAATAGATATCGTCTTTGATGCCCTTGTTCATAAAGAAGTGGAGCATCTTGAGGTTAAATTTGGTATTGCCTTTTATCTTGTCGATATAAAACTCTAGCACGTCTTTGTTGCGGATGCCAAGGCGCGAGGTGTAAAAATCGAAGGTGGGCTCCTCCTCCGTGGCTATGCGTATGCCTATGTTTACAGGTTCTTTGGATCGGATAGTTTTTTTATAATCTTCAAACTCATTTTGATTGTCTAGAACAGGTATTACATTTTTGAAGCCATCGTTGATAAGGCGCGCAATGTTTCGTGTATAGGCCTTAGTCTTGAAACCGTTGCAGATAATTTTGGTATCCTTGGTGATTTTCCGACGGCGATATAGCTGTTTTACAATTTCGATATCGTAGGTAAAGGAGGTTTCGATATGTACATTGTGCTTCAACGTCTCCTCTACAATAAAGGAGAAGTGCGAGCTTTTGGTGCAATAGCAATAATAGTAGTTGCCTTGATATTTGTGCTTGCGGATGGCTTCGTTAAAAATCTTTTTAGCCTTTTCTATCTGCGAGCCTATTTTGGGCAAAAAGGTAAGCTTGAAGGGCGTGCCGTATTTGTCTATAAGTTTTTTGATTTCCAAGCCATTAAAATGGAGGTAGTTGTTTTTGACCTCTAGGCCCTCTTGCGGAAAATCGAATGTCTGATTTACGAGATCGTGGTAAGTTGGTTTGTTCATTTACTGAAATGACAAAATTGTTTAGAAAAGGAAGATATTTTAATAAAAACGCAGACAAAAGTAAGTCTTAATCTCGAATTTGAACAAGGGTAAATAAAAGTCTCATTTATAATCATTAATAGTTGTTGGTGGTGCCTTTGCTATAAATGGCTCAATAAACGATAAACAAAGCAGTAATTGTTGAAATCATTCAATGAGAAAGACCCAAAAAGCAAGCTATTAAAAGCGGTATCAAAATAGCCGATTTGGAGCCGGATATATCTTAATACCAAACGTCGAAAGGTGCTACAGTATAGCACTACAGCCATTGTTACCAAAAGGTAACAATTTGGTAATACACATTATTGCATTCTCAAAGATATAGCTAGTTTCTTTGCACAAATAGTAACACCAAATTAATAATTTCTTAACGATGAAGAAATACTTATTAAGTATAGCATCAATTGCTTTATTGAGCAATATTAGTAGTGCACAAGTATCTATGCCCGGCTTTGGTAAAGGGCTAAATTTTGAAGGAAAAGACTCGTCTTTTTCTATTCGTTTTGGTTTTCGTTTTCAGAATTTGTACGAAGCTACTTGGGACCTGAACAATGATAAACTTAGTGGTATCAACAATTTTGAAGATGAAATAATGATTCGTCGTATGCGTCTTAAATTTGATGGTTATGCATTTTCTCCAAAACTATCTTACAAGTTAGAGCTTGGACTTTCTAATAGAGACATAAGCGGCGGTGGATCTGACTTCTTTAGCGGATCAGATAACATAATGTTAGACGCATATGCCGATTGGAATTTTTATAAACATATGACCATTCGCTTTGGCCAGGCAAAATTGCCAGGCAATATAGAGCGGGTTATTTCTTCTGCAAACCTTCAATTAGTAGACCGTTCATTGCTCAATTCACGTTTTAACATTGACAGAGACATGGGCATTCAATTGATGAACCAAACAAAAGTTGGCAAGCAATTTATATTAAAACAAACTTTAGCCATAAGCCAAGGCGAAGGAAGAGACGTAACCGCTGGTAGTTTTGGCGGACACGATTTTACATTTAGAGTTGATGCACTTCCATTTGGCGAATTCTATAAAGGCAAAGATGATTATGTAGGCTCAGCATTGCATTATTACAAAAAACCTAAATTGATGGTGGGTGTTACCTACGACATCAATCAAAATGCAGCAAGAACCAACGGACAATTGGGCAACTTTATTGAAGATGCTGCGGGAAATGTATATGGCAAAACCTTACAAACACTATTTGTGGATGCTGCTTTTAAGTATCAAAAATTCTCTTTTATGGGCGAATATGCACACAAGCGCACAACAGACAACAACCCAATAGTATATGACGTAGCCAACAAAAAAGTTGGAACATTTGTAACAGGAAGTGCCATAAACCTTCAGGCGGGCTATTTACTAAATGGTAAACATAGCATACGAACAGGCCAAATGGAGGTAGTGGGTAGATATACAACTGTAGACTTGCAAACAGGCACAGATGAAAATCAATACACGATTGGTTTCAACCGTTTTATCTCTGGCCATCAATTAAAAATACAAGTAGATGCTACATACCGCGACATTATTGGCAAGAATGATGGCATTATATTCCGCACACAATTGGATGTGCACTTTTAGAATGATAACAATTTAGTAATCGCAAAAATCAAGCAAAAACAATTTAAAAATTCAATTTTACCTTTTTAAAATCAAGTAATGAAAAAACTAAGTTTACTAGCAGTTACACTGTTTTCAGCAAGTCTTTTGATCAGCTCTTGCGGCAACACAAAATCAGAGCAAAATGCCGATGCATCAAATATGACGATAAGCATAGATGGCTCAAGCACAGTATACCCTATCACCGAAGCAGTGGCAGAAATGTACCGCAGCGAAGCACCCGATGTAAAGGTAACTGTTGGTGTGAGTGGAACAGGTGGTGGTTTCAAAAAATTTGGGCGTGGCGAAACTGAAATATCTGACGCATCACGTGCTATAAAAGAAAAAGAAATAGCCCTTTGCAAAGAAAACAATATCTCTTACGAAGAATTGAGTGTTGCCTATGACGGACTAGCTGTAATAGCCAACCCAGAAAACAATTGGTTGGAAACTATTACCGTTGCCGAATTGAAGAAAATTTGGGAGCCTGCTGCACAGGGTGTAATAATGAAATGGAATCAAATTCGCCCAGAATGGCCCAACGAAGAAATACACCTTTATGGACCTGGGGTAGCCTCTGGCACTTACGATTATTTTACCGAAGCCATTGTAGGTGAAAGCGGCAAAAGCCGTGGCGATTTTACGGCAAGCGAAGATGATAATGTATTGGTACAAGGTATTGCTGGCGACAAATTTGGTCTTGGATTTTTCGGAATAGCGTATTACGAAGAGAATATGGGCAAGCTAAAATTGGTAAAAGTAGATAATGGCAAAGGCGGTGTAGCTCCAAGCTTAGAAACCGTAATGGACGGCACTTACAGCCCATTGGCTCGCCCATTGTTTATTTATGTAAATAGTGTTGCAGCAACCAAAAAGCATGTCGTTGATTTTGTAAACTTCTATCTTGCAAATGCAGGAAATCTAGCAAAAGAAGTAGGCTACATACCCTTACGTGCAGAAGAGTACAAAGCACAGCAAGATAAGTTTGCAGCATTCTTAAAATCATTAGAAACGGCTAAATAGCATTGCTGATTTTCGAATACACACACATTAAAATAGCACATTGAAAAAAGAAAAAATAATAGAAGGGTTTTTGTTTGCTTGTGCAGCAATAACCCTTCTTACCACCATCGGAATTATTTGGGTTTTGCTTTCGCAATCATTCTCCTTTTTCAAAGAAGTATCTGTTTGGGACTTCCTTACAGACACGCAATGGACACCACTTTTTGCCGATAAACATTTCGGTATTTTACCACTGCTCACAGGCACATTGCTTATCACCGTTATTGCAATGTTGGTAGCATTACCATTAGGATTGACAATCGCCATATACCTCAATGAGTACGCCCCTAAAGGCTTTCGAAAGGTTGTGAAACCTTTGCTCGAAGTATTGGCTGCAGTACCCACAGTGGTTTATGGTTTTTTTGCACTAGTGGTGGTCACGCCAATGTTGCAAAAACTAATCCCGGGCTTGTCGGGCTTCAACGCCTTGTCGCCAGGTATAGTGATGGGTATTATGATTATCCCTTTCATCTCATCGCTTAGCGAAGATGCACTATATTCTGTACCTAAATCTTTGCGCGAAGCATCCTACGGCATGGGTGCCACACGCTTGCAAACAGCCTTTAGAGTGCTATTACCATCAGCATCTTCGGGTATTTTAGCTTCTATTATTTTGGCTTTTTCTCGTGCCATTGGCGAAACAATGATTGTAGCAATAGCTGCTGGTCAGCAACCACGCCTCACACTAGACCCTACCGTGCCTATCGAAACAATAACCGCATACATTGTACAAGTTTCGCTGGGCGATGTACCACACGGCTCGCTAGAGTACAGAACTATTTTCTCGGCAGGTCTTGCACTTTTTGTATTCACTTTTTTGCTGAACAATATTAGTTTTTGGATTAATAAAAAATACCGTCAAGAATATGAGTAAAAGAAGCTTGAACAATCAGAAAGACCGCTGGTTTCAGTACTTTGGCATATTCAGTACGCTCATAGGTTTAATACTTTTAGCCCTATTTATTTTCCAAATTACCCGCGACGGTATTGGCCGTATCGATTGGGATTTTATTGTTAGCCTACCCTCTCGTTTTTATGCAAAAGCAGGTATACTACCCGCCTGGACAGGTACACTTTGGATATTTGCCCTCACAGCTATTATCGTTATCCCGATAGGCGTGGGAGCAGGCATATACCTTCAGGAGTATGCAAAAAAAGGACGCTTAAGCAATATCCTCGAAATCAATATTGCCAACCTTGCAGGTGTACCAAGTATCATTTACGGTATCATAGGCCTCGAAATATTTGTACGCGTATTGCAGATGGGCGGCAGTCTTTTAGCAGGCGCGTTTACCTTGGCATTATTAATATTGCCCATCATTATCGTAGCCACCAGAGAGGCTTTCAAGGCAGTACCAAAATCTATTAAAGAAGCATCTTATGGCCTAGGCGCCACAAAATGGCAAACAATTTGGTACCAAATATTGCCCATAGCTTCAGCCAATATTATCACAGGCGTTATCTTAGCACTTGCACGCGCCATTGGCGAAACAGCACCACTCATTGTAATAGGCGCACTAGCCTATGTACCTTTTGTAGCCAAAAGCCCGATGGATGAATTTACCGTATTGCCGATGCAGATTTTCAATTGGGTATCGCGCCCGCAACACGGTTTTTTAATGAATGCCGCTGCTGCAATTTTAGTATTATTGGTCTTCGTTTTTATACTCAATGGCATTGCAGTATATTTACGAAACCGTTCACGAAAAAAGTTTGGATTATAGAAAATGGAAAACGGAAACATAAAAATAGAAACGAAAAATATCAACGCATTCTACGGCGAAAAAAAAGTACTCCACAATATAGACTTACAAATGGAAGCCAATACAGTAACAGCTTTCATTGGCCCATCGGGCTGCGGAAAATCTACTTTTTTAAGACTATTGAATCGTATGAACGACTATATAGACGGCTTTCGCAAAGAAGGCGATGTGCTGATAAACGGTGTAGATATATATTCTAAAAACACAAGAATAGAAGAGCTGCGCAAGCAAGTAGGTATGGTGTTTCAAAAACCCAACCCCTTCCCAAAAACCATATACGAAAACGTAGTGTATGGCCTGCGCATACAAGGCATCAAAGACAAACAAAAACTAGACGCTGCAGTAGAAAACTCCCTAAAACGCTCAGCACTCTGGAACGAAGTAAAAGACGACTTACAAAAAAACGCACTCTCACTCTCGGGCGGCCAACAACAAAGACTCTGTATCGCAAGAACCCTAGCAGTAGAGCCTTCTATAATACTCATGGACGAGCCAGCATCTGCACTAGACCCAATATCTACCGCAAAAATAGAAGAACTCATTTACGAATTGAAACAAGACTATACCATAGTAATAGTAACACACAACATGCACCAAGCAGGCCGTGTGAGCGACAAAACTGCCTTCTTTCTGAGCGGCGACCTGGTAGAATACAACGACACAAAAGCAATATTTACAAGCCCAAAAGACCAGCGTACCGAAAACTACATTACCGGAAAATTTGGCTAACAAACAACACACATGACCAACTTAGAAAAAGAATTAAAAACACTAAAAGACTCAGTCGCAGAAATGCTAAAACTAGTCTTGAAACAACTAGAAAAAGCTAGCCATGCATTCCTAGCCATGGACCAAGCCATGGCAGAAGAAATCATCCACTCCGAAAAAAGGGTCAATGCCATGGAACTCTCCATAGACAGGCAATGCGAGAATATCTTCGCCCTTTTCAACCCTGGGGCATCCGACCTACGGTTTACCATAAGTATGCTCAAAATGAACTCAGACATAGAGCGCATCGGCGACTATGCCGATGGCATAGCAGACTACGTAGTAGAGTACAACAAATCTATCGACGCCACATTCTTAGAAGAAGCCAGAGTAGCCGAAATGTTTAACGTAGCCTACAACATGCTCGACTCTTTTATCATAGCCTTCGAAATGAACAACGCCGAGCTACCACGCCAAATATTTTTGAAAGACCGAGCCCTAAACGAAATAAACCACAACGCCGCCACCATTATCGACAAAATAGTACACAACGACATCGCCAAAACCCAAGAAGCACTCTACCTTTTTAGCACCATAAAAAAACTAGAACGCGTAGGCGACCATATCAAAAACATTGCAGAAGACTGGATATTTTACCTCGATGGCGAAGTACTGAAACACCAGAAATAAAAAAGCAAAACATACTCCTAAACAAAAAAAGCTGCAACCAATGTTTGCAGCTTTTTTATGCCCAATACTTTCTCTTGGGCGATTAAGCTTTCGTCTCCTTCGTTAAGCTTTGGGTCTCGGGCTGTTGCTTGTACTCCGCCCCAAGGCCGCCGCCGCAAAGGCTTCAGCGGGGTACAGCTGCCATCCCGCGCAGGTTG
>JADLEN010000050.1 GCA_020846105.1 Chitinophagaceae bacterium
AATTCGATATCCTCGTCGGTATGCACTGCAGTGGGGATAATGCGCAGAATAATCAAACCTTTAGGTATTACTGGATAAACAACTACTGAGCAGAATATGTTGTAATTTTCACGCATATCTAATATTAGGTGTGTTGCATCAAACAGACCACCTTTCATTACTACTGGGGTTACAGGAGAGTTGGTTGTGCCAATGTCAAAACCGCGCTCGCGCAAACCACTTTGTAATTTATTTACATTATGCCATAAGCGTTCGCGAAGTTCTGGTCTTGTACGCAATAATTCTAGTCTTTTGAGACCACCTACAACCAAAGGCATAGGCAAAGATTTTGCATAAACTTGTGAGCGCATATTGTAGCGTAGGAATTTCAATACTTTTTTATCTGCTGCAAAAAATGCGCCAATACTAGCCATTGATTTAGCAAAAGTGGAAAAGTAAACATCAATGTCTTTAATACAATCTTGTGCATCGCCTACACCAGCACCACGAGACCCTATTGAGCCAAAACCGTGTGCATCGTCTACCAAAAGGCGAAATTCAAATTTTGATTTTAATGCGATTATTTCTTTAATTTTACCTTGATTACCACTCATTCCAAACACACCTTCGCTTATTACCAAAATACCGCCACCTGTCTTTGCCGCCATTTCGGTAGCACGTGCCAATTGTTTTTCACAATCCTCAATATCATTGTGTTTGAAAACATATCGTTGGCCGGGGTGTAAGCGCAAACCATCTATAATACAAGCATGTGATTCTGCATCATAAACTATTACATCTCTGAGGCCACAAAGCGCATCTATAGCAGATACCATGCCTTGATAACCGAAATTTACCAACATTGCATCTTCCTTGCCTATAAATTCAGCTAATTCACTTTCTAGTTTTTCGTGATTGTCAGAGTTGCCACTCATCATTCTAGCGCCCATTGGGGTGGCCATACCGTATTGTGCAGCAGCATCGGCATCGGCTTTGCGTACTTCAGGGTGGTTGGCCAGTCCTAGGTAATTATTAAGGCTCCAAACAATTTTCTCTTTACCTCTAAATTTCATTCTGTTGCTTATTTCTCCCTCTAGTTTTGGGAAGGCAAAGTACCCAGGGGCTTGCTCAGCATAGTCACCAATTGGTCCTAGTTTATCGAATTTGGCAAATAAATCCATGTGAATTTTATATTATTTTTAAGATTAGATTTAAAAAATTAATTGTGCAAAAGTAACTTATTATAGCGAAAACAAGAACTGATATATTATAACTTGGTCTGAATTTTAACAGCATTGCACAATGTTCTGTAATTTGCAATCGAAATGAAACTTTTATGACAGAAACAAAATACACATACCAACAACTTTTTGATTTTGCAACTCAGTTGTTTGGCAAAATAGGGTGTTCACCTGCTGATGCTCGCACCGCTGGCAAGGTGCTATTGTCTGCAGATTTGAGAGGGGTAGATTCTCATGGTATAGCGCGTCTTAGTGGTTATATTAGACTTTGGAAAGCCGGCAGGGTAAATGCAAATCCTGCAATTAATATTATACATCAAAGTCCTTCAACAGCAGTGGTAGATGCGGATGCCGCACTTGGATTGGTGTCTGCGCCTTATGCAATGCAACTGGCAATGGAGAAAGCTCGCACTGCAGGTACTGGTTGGGTAAGTGTTCAAAATTCCAATCATTTTGGTATAGCAGGCATACATGCGATGATGGCACTTGAAGAGGATATGATAGGCATTGCAATGACAAATGCTAGTCCGTTGGTTGCGCCTACTTTTTCTACCGAAAGGTTGTTGGGAACCAACCCAATAGCTGTAGCCATACCTGCTGGCAAACAGGCTGCTTTTGTGGCCGATATGGCTACTACAACCGCCGCAAACGGAAAACTAGAAATTTTGCAAAGAAAAAACATGAGTGCACCTTTTGGTTGGATTCAAGACAAGGATGGCAAAGTGTCTACCAATCAGCACGAGGTAAAAAACGGAGGAGCTTTATTGCCACTAGGCGGCACTAGAGAGCAGGGCAGCCACAAAGGTTATGCCCTAGGCAGTATTGTGGATATTTTTTCGGCAATACTTAGTGGTGCAAATTATGGGCCTTGGGTGCCACCTTTTGTTAGCTTTTTGCCCGTTGCCGAAGATTTGCCCGGAAAGGGCATTGGGCATTTCTTTGGTGCAATGCGCATTGATGCTTTCAGGCCCGCCGAAGATTTTAAAAAAAATATGGACCAATGGATTGAGCGCTTTAGGAATGCTAAAACCATTGAAGGGGAAGAATGTGTACTAATACCTGGCGATATTGAGCGAGACATGGAACAAGAAAGAATGAAAAATGGCATCCCTTTATTAGCAGCCGTAGTAAAAGATATTTCAGAATTGGCAATCGAATATGACACAGACATAAAGTTTAATTAAAAATTTTTTCGGTTTGGATAAGCCTATTATCTTCGCGGCGCAAAAAACAACAAAAAATGTCTAATCTTACCTTTACAATGATCAAGCCCGATGCCGTAAAAAACGGTAACATCGGCAACATCCTTCAAATGATTAACAATGCAGGTTTTCGTATTGTAGCAATGAAATATACCAAACTTAGCCTTGAGCAAGCGGGTAAATTTTATGAAGTTCATAGCGCTCGTCCTTTTTATGGAGAGCTGACCGAATTTATGAGTAGTGGTCCTATAGTAGCTGCTATTTTAGAAAAAACCAATGCAGTTGCCGATTTCCGTACTTTGATAGGCGCTACCAACCCAGCAGAAGCTGCCGAAGGTACTATTCGTAAGCAATACGCCACATCTATTGGCGAAAACGCTGTTCATGGTTCTGATAGCGACGAAAATGCACTTATCGAAGGTGCTTTCTTCTTCAGTGGCTTAGAAAAATTCTAGTTTATTGTTTTACATTTCATCTAATTGAAAAATCCCGATTGCCAGAAGCAGTCGGGATTTTTTTTATGTACTGTAAAAAGTAAAAACTTTAGGTGTAATATGGCGAAATAAGGATATAAACCAAAACCCCTGTAATGCTCACATATAGCCAAAGTGGGAACGTATAGCGAGCAAGCTTTTTGTGTTTGGGAAATTCACTTATCAATCCGCGATAAGCTGTAAATAAAATGAAAGGTAAAATAATAGCAGCCAAGGGGATATGTGTAATTAAAATAAAATAATACACGGTTTTTATTAAGCCTTCACCGCCAAATTGAGTATCGCCATTAAATAGGTGATGAGCAATATAGCTTACCAAAAATAGAACAGAAAGCAACATTGCTGCAATCATAATGTTTTTGTGCTGCTGATAATTTTTCTTTTTTACGGCCACAAAAGCCGCTATAAGTAAAACCGTAACAGTAGAATTGATTATTGCATTTACTAGTGCAAAAAGATGGGTGTCAAATCCTAAGTCCACTTCTAATTTTACCTTGCCTAGCACTACTACCGCTGCAAATACAATAAAGGATACAGTAAGTATTAATAGTTTAGCTTTTTTGTCGTCTTTTTTTAAGGATGCTTCTAACATGTTATTTTTGATTAAGTATGTGGTGCTAATTTATTAACTATCAACGCTTTTGGATTCTAAAAGCTTGATGTAATCATAGCCCTTACACCGCTAAAAGCTGGTTCGTAACGACATACACCACCAGTACAGTTGATACCTGCCACTTGTTTTACATAAGCCAACGAAATTCTGTGTGGGCCAGTTGTATAGGCTGTGAATACTGTGGGGTAATGTAACTTATCTCCTTTTGTTGGCGCAATATTATACATGTCAGAGGCTGCAAATGACCATTTTGGCGCTACCGTATATTCTGCAATAGCGTATAACCATGACCCAAGATCTTGTTTGGTATCTTGGTACTCTACCTCTACACGTATGGCTTGCTTATCGTTGATGCGATAAGTTACATCTACAAACGGAGTTATAGAATGCATAAATGGTAAAGGTTCTGAACGATATACTTGAAGGTTGTAACCAAGGTATTGGATACCACCGCCTATAATCCATTTCTTAAATCCACGATATTCAAAATCACCAAAAATCTCTTCGTAAAGTTTTGTACCTGTAAGGGTATTCATATGCGTATAATTCAGGTTAATGTTATAATCGTCGTTAGGAGCAATGAAAACATCTGCTTTGTAGGCCAATTCTGACAGGTCTTGAGATGCTGGAGAATAACGTGCCAATAGACGGTGAGGGCGAATAATAGCCACTACTGGCTGCCAGTTTACCATTCCATTTAGCAATAATTCAGATGGTGAAGTGCGCATTACGAAATTTTCGGTACGCTTTGCCGAAAGGTTTACTGCAATTCCTTTTTTTGCCCAGCCAAGGGTAGAGTATAGGGTAGAGCCGGCGTGGTTTTCGAGCTGCGAAAGACCATTTATAGCTTCTTTAGATTTATAAGCAGCCTCTACATACCATGAAATGTTTTCGTAAGTTAGGTTGTTATAACCTGTAAAAGCATACATATTGTATTTAGGTATAAATCTATCGCCAAGAGGCAAGCTGTTAATTGTGCCCACAATAGCATCCATTGAGCCTTGGTCTAACGTGCGATTTAGGGTAGCTACTCCAGGGTTTATATGTACTTTGCCAATATTAAAATCACCTTCGATGGTAGCCGATTTGAAAACAGGGGCATAAAAAGTATTAACAAGGGCATTGTTTTTTTGCTGACCTGCAAAACCTTTTACAAATATGTGGTCATTGAGTTTGTATTTTAAAGACACGCCCACTAATGCGTTGTCTATCAGTAAGCCTCTATCTTCATAAGAACGAAATACGATACCACTGCCTACTTGGTCGTAAATATAACCTGCCGATACGGTTAGGTTTTTGTATTCTTTGCTAAGGTTAAATGCGCCTATACCAAATGTAGTCATTGGCCGGGTTAGGTATTTAAGGTTGGAGTTTTGAAATGCATCTACACGCATAAAGGCAGTAAAACCATCATTGTTATACCTAAGGCTTAGCCAACCTTCTCCACCATTTTTGTATTTTTCGTAAAGCGAATTGTTTGGGGCAATTATTTTAGGATCATTTTCATAAAAAT
>JADLEN010000051.1 GCA_020846105.1 Chitinophagaceae bacterium
GTACTTCATTATTGTTTTGTTATTGAGGTTTTGTTCTTTTTGGATATTTAATTGCTGGGTTAGCGTTGTTAATCCTATGGCAGGGTCGGTATCGGCCATGCTGGTAAGCACTGTTTCTATAAGTGCCAGCCTATCGGCAAGGGGCAGCTTTATAATATCATGAAGTAAGTATTGCATAGAAAATAGGTATGGTCTGAAAAATATTAATTAAGTAAAAAAATAAAATACTCACTAAAAATCTATACAATAACCGTGCTACAAATCAAAAAATCCATTCCAAAAATAAAAAATAAAGACAAACACACCAAATAAGATAGCGTCTTAATTATAAAATACCATCACAAAAAGCTAATACACCCAAAAACCTTCAACAAACGGGCCTTAATTTCCAACTTCATCCCCCACTTCCCCCACTCAAAACTCCCCCCCAAAGGCCCTATCTCAGCTACTTTTCGGCACTATTCTTATTGTTTTGTCTCTAAGCTAGGCACACTGTGTGCTATTGTCCGCTTCATCACCGCTCGCCTTCGCATAATTGGCTATCGGCTTCGTATAATCGGCTATCTCCTTCGTATAATCGGCTATCTCCTTCGTATATTCGGCTATCTCCTTCGTATAACTGGCTATATCCTTCGTATAACTGGCTATCTCCTTCGTATAACTGGCCATATCCTTCGTATATTCGGCTATCTCTTTCGTATATTCGGCTATCTCCTTCGTATAACTGGCTATATCCTTTGTATAACTGGCCATATCCTTCGTATATTCGGCTATCTCTTTCGTATAACTGGCTATCTCCTTCGTATATTCGTCAAAAATGTCTAATTTGTTTTGGAGTAGGCTTAGGTACGGTTTATGGGAAATATCGCAAGTTCCATTTATCAAAATGACAAATAGGAGATGACAGAATATTACCAACGAAATTGGCCTGACAGCGCCCCCTAAAAACATGCAATATGATGGGGCGGCGACACGCCCAATTGCAGGTGCGGGCTTATTGGCCGCTGCGGGCTTTGTTTTGGGCTTGCTGCTCGCGGGCGATGCGCTTTTTGGAGTGGATAAACTCGTAGAAGTTGTCGAAGCTTTTGCGCACAGAGATACCTACGCCTTGGCGCAGGATGTTGTAGCCATAAAAAAGGTCGTAGTTGCTAGCGCGAAAGCCTACGAAGCTTACACCACCGTCTGCAGTGATGTGGTATTGGGCACGAAAGTCGCCGGCGAGGTTGAAGGAGCTTGCAGACTGGTCGGTGGTGGTAGGGCGGCCCCAGTCGTAGGCGCTGCCTATTTGTAGGCTCAGGCGGTCGTTAAAGTAGTTTTTCTTGAGTCCTAGTTTTACTTGGTTGCGCGTGTCGGTAACGGTGGCGGTGGTGCTGGTGGTGGTGCTAGTGGCGTCTTGGCCAAAGCTTTTGTATTGTACGAGTACTTGTATTTTTTGGTCACCAAGTAGCTTGTTGAGTGCGGTGGTGAGTAGTGGTGATGCTTGTGAGGCTATGGTTTCGCCAAGGGTGTTTTTGGCCCCAGTAACGGCTAGTGTGCTGGTGAGGCCTTGGGATGGAATGAAGGAGCCAAGGAAAAGCAGGGAGCTTACTTGGTTGGTAAGGGCGGTTTGGTCGCTACTGTTTATACGGGTGAGCTCGGCGTAGGCGGTGGTGCCTACGGAGCGTTTTTCGGGTAGTTCTATTTCGTAGTTGAGGTCGGGGTGCTCTAGGGTACCTGTCATGCGTAGTTTTATGTTTACGGCTTGAGTGGTTTTGGCGTCATCTTCTTCTTTGGTGCCGCTCATGAGTTTTGCTTTGGTATCGTCTAGTAGGTCTATAAGGCGGGCGGTGGTGGGGTATGTGGCATCTACGTTTAGGCGTGTGTTAGATATGTTGCCGGCAAAGGCTATGGTGCTACCAGCGTTTATTTTGAATTCTTTGGAAAGTACATGTCTGTAGGTAAATAGGTAGCGGCCGCGCTCTATGTTGTAGGTGCCAAACATGGAGTAGTCTTCGTTGGCGGGTACGTTGATACTGAGGTTGCCGTTGCCATTGGCAGATATTTGGTCGCCAGACTTGGGGTCTAGTATCAGGCTCACGTCAATAAGATTGTTGAGCACGGCAGATATGCGCACGCTTAGTTTGTCTTTTTGTTTGCGGATGATGGTATCTTGTTTGGTTTCGTAAGATTTAAAGCTGATGTAGGTACTGTTGCTGTAGTCTCCGGCAGCGTTGTAGGGTAGGTATAGTTGCGATTTTTGGGTGGGTGTAGCATTGATGTTGAAGCTGAGGTTGTCTACCCTGCCCGTGATGGTAAAGTTGGCTTTGGCTATTACGTGTCCATAAAAGAGGTCGTTTTCTAGCTCGCGCAGGTTCACCACTTCAAAGTCGTCGGCAGACAGGCGAAGGTTGAATTGTGGGTTGCTAAAAGTGTTGAACTTGATATTGCCAGATGCTATGGCTGTGTTTTTATACACATCGTTTATGGCTATGTCGTCTAGCTTTAGCACGTCGCCGTTGAGGTTTATATTGCCTAGTGGTATGGTGTAGAATGCGCCTGTATAATCTACTTTGGCAGCAATATTGCGCAGCTGCAAACTGCCTTTGAAGTCGGGCTTGCTAAACCTGCCACCGATACTAACGCTACCATCTATAGTGCCACCAAGCTGGCTTACATAGCCTACGAGTATAGGGCTTAGGGTCTTGGTAGGGAAATTGCTAAGCTGAAAGCCGCCTTTCAATTGATCTTTACTATCGCTAGCCAATGCTAGTTGGCCGTATGCCACCATCGAGAATTTGTCGTTGTAAATACCGTTGGCATTATCGGCTAGTGTCACGGTTTCGGTTTCGCCATCATACACGCCATTTAGTTTTATCAACCCTAGCGAGTCGCCGTAGATTTTCACGCCTACCACTTCTAGGTTGGCTGCTATTTTTGGCTTCGCAAAAAGCCTATCAAGCACTATTTCGCCGTTGATACGACCTTCGGGCTGGGCGCTGGCCAAGGTGGTGAGGCTGGCTAGCTGTGCCACATCTAAGTTGTAGGTTTTTATTTTCAGCGGGTTGCCTACCATTGTCGCAGGGCTGCTTATTTCTATTTTTTGCAATCCCGATACCATTTTCAGGTTTTGCACATTGAGGTATCGCTGGGCATATACCAGGCTGTTGCCGCTAGGTATCTCCCATTTGGCATTATTGATATAAAATTCTGAGGGTGCCAAAGACATCAACAGCGAATCTTCATTGGCATACACCATGCCCTGCAAGGTGGCCGTGCCATATTGTTGTGCCGACTTGGTATTGATGGCAAACTGTACCGAATCGTTGGCTACCCTAGCGTCTATGCTTAGCGAGGTATTGAGCACATTGGCACCTATGACAAAGGAGGCTATGTCGGCTTTGAGTTGTAGAGAGTTATAATTGCCCTCGCCTTTTACCACGGCATTGCTCAGTTTTAGGTCGGCTATTTTGCCAAAAGGCACCTGTGCGTCTATGTTTAGTTTTTGGGTGCTCGTGTTCAGATTGCCGCTCAGTTTGGCATTGTCAAAACCACTCAGTACTTTGGTAAAAGCCAGTAGCAAATCGTTGACCTCACGGGTTTCTATGTCAAAGTTTAGGTTTTGGTCGGCGGCTATACGCTCTGGGCTTTTTATATAATTGGGTAAATATTTGCTGAGGTAAAATTGCATAGAATTGGGTATCTCGCTCAGCAAAAACTGTCCATTGATTTTTGCACTTAAGAGGTTACTTTCAATATCTAGATTTTTGCCACCTTCGTTGGTGTAAGCATTAATGTTGATAGAGTCTAGGTCCATCCTTTGTTTGTGCCTGTTGAGGTTTATGTTGTAGAGCTTGGCCGTGCCTATAAAATCGTCAATGTTGTGGCCAGCACAGTTCAGGTCAAAATCGGCAGTGAGTGTAGTGGGTGCGGCTACAAAATGCAATGCTCGCAGGTCGCTACTGAGCAAATTGGCTGTGGCGTTTACTTTTATTTCATCTTCATTAAGGTCTATACTACCATAAAAACCCATAGACAAGTTGCTGTCATTTATCAGCAGCGAGCCATCAAATTTGTTTTTATCAAAGACCCCATCGGCTATAATGTTGCGGTAGGTGTAGCCGTTAAATGTAAAGGCATCGAAGGTAGATTTTGCATTGATATGAAAACCATCTGCGTCGAAACTTGCACCCTCTAGCTCGGCATCAAAGGTAGTTTTGCCCAGGCTAGGCTGATTCAAAAACCGTCCTGCATCAAAACCCTCGGACTTGAAAACGCCCGAGTAGGTAGGCTGCGCCGTTTCGGGCAATTTCATTTTCATGTCGGCAGCTATATTGCCAAGGTTGGTAGTGAGTGTGCCTTTAGCGGCAAAGTCGCTGAGTAGGCCTGTAAAGCTACCTTTGAAATAAGCATAATCTACTGCTTGCAAGGTTATATTAGGATTGTCTTTGAGCATTGGCGCATAGCGCAGCACCGAGTTGCCGGTAGTAAAGATTTCACCATTCTGAAAATCAAAAATACTCACATCCACATCGGGCAAGCCCGTAATGCGTAGGTCGCCTTTTACCGTACTATAGCCATCGGTAATGTCTAGGTTTTGAGCAAACAATGCATCCACCGTGCCGCCACCCTTGCCCGATACTTTACAAATACCTACAGGTAGCTGGCGTAGTTGGGGGGCAAAATAAGCGATATCCTTCGGGTCTATTTTAGCATTTACAAGGCGAGCATCCATGCGCACCTTGCGTATATAATCTGTAAAGTCGGGAAAACGCTCATAGTGCATGGCATAGTAGTTGCCTAGCGTGCTGTTGTTGGTTTGCAACAGTAGGTCGCGGCATATAGAGGCTCTTGGCGATACACTCACAATACTTTGCATTTGTTTTACCTCAAAACCACTGCGCTCTAATGCGCTAAAATGCTCCATCCTGGCACGCAGGGTATCGCATACTATACGCAAGTCTAGTATTTCGGCATTCAGCCGAGACACTTCTATATATTCTGGGTCAAATTCGTTGGGATAAGGCTTTCCTTCTTTGTTCACAAACCGAAAATGGCAATCGTCTAATTTTATACTGCCCATATTCACCGTCCATTCATCGGGGTTGAAAGCCGTAGTGTCTATCACCATCGGTTTTTTTGGTGTTGGGGGCTTGCCACCTTTGTAGTCGCGTAGGCGTATCGACGAGTTTGCAAGGTCTATCCGCGACACCACTATGGCTTTCTTCGTAAAATCTATTTCTTCTACATTCGTAAGCAAGCTACCAATATCTATATCATAGTCGTAGCCCGTCCAAGCATCATCCATCCGCACGCGCACATTGTCTAGCATTAGCTTTTCTAGGTCTAGCTCCACCGAGCCGCTCTGCTTGGGCTTGGTGCTTTTGGGCGAGGCAAATGCATCTTCTATAAAAGCATAGTTCCAGGCGGGGCTAGTAGCCATGCGCTGCAAGTTTATAAAAGCATTGTTGAGGCCCACATAGTGCAGCACTGGCGTGGTGGGTTTCAGAAAAAACCAATCCGTTATCCGCAGCTCCACCTTGCCTATATAGGCCAGCGTATCTTGGTGATGATCTTCAATATACAAGCCCTCTAGCAGCACATGGTTTAGCAGTTCTATCCGCACGTTTTGTACCGCCACTTTGGTTTTTAGTTTGTCGGCTAGCATGGTGCTGGCCTTCTGGGCAAGGTAGGTTTGCACGCTACTCATATTTACCAATACCAGAAATACCGTAATAAGCCCTAGCAGGCTCAGCAGTATATTTCGTAGTATTCGCAATAGTTTTTGCATAAGTATAATGCCACAAATATAAGTTCATAGCAGCGATAATAGTATTTACCAAAACCTAAAATTTTGCGCAGCCAGCATTTCATGCACTAAGCCCCGACAATCGTTGCCGAGGCTTAGTGTATTATTCCCTATTTTTTCTTAAAAACCTATATTAATTCTTACCCTTGGCCTAGCCACAACTACTCTAGGGGCGGGCGCATAGTAGCGAGCTGGCTGGTACACTACAGGCTGGCAATAGTTGGCAGGGCGGCGATAGTTGCGCGCTCTACGGTTGTAGTTGTTGCAGGCGCAGTTGTTGCCATTGTATCGGCCATTATTGTTGCCATAATGCTGGCAGCCATTTTGGTGGCCGTGGCCTCTATTTCTGTTATAGTTATTATTGTTGTTGTTGTTGTTGTATTGACCATGACCACGATTGTTACCGTTGTTGCCTCCACGGCCTTGGGCCATACCTTGGCTAGCAGTAGCCATCAATAAAGCAAAGAATACAAAGAAGATGCTGTTTTTCATAATCCAAAATTTAATGCGTGAAAAAAGAAATTGATTTACTTGTTGTGCACCTCCATCAGACCAGCATAGCAAGCCCAAGTTTAATACAACGCACATATTTTTTCGCAATCACCACACAACCATCTTATATTTACCACACACAAAACCTCCAA
>JADLEN010000052.1 GCA_020846105.1 Chitinophagaceae bacterium
CTATTAACTTGATAGCCGTAAAAGTACGATTAGTTGCCTTATCGTTAATCTAAATTTTAGGTCTTTCTTGTAGTTTCAACCGTATTATTCACAGCTTAATACTGTAGTTTTGTTCTCTTACATTGGCAGCCCCATTTGCCAAAAATATTTTCTATAAATAAATGAATAATTTTCGTCCCCAGAGTTTTCAAGTATTACCTGTAGCGGTAAAAAATTTAGTAATTATCAATACCATTTTATTATTGTTAGATACAGCAATGGAGCGGTACGGCATCAATTTGTCACATATTTTGGGATTGCATTATTGGACATCTCAATTTTTCAAACCTTGGCAGCTTATTACGCACATGTTTATGCACGGCGATTTTGGGCATCTGTTCTTCAATATGTTTGCCTTGTGGATGTTTGGTAGTATCATCGAGAATATTTGGGGCCCCAAGCGGTTTTTGATTTTTTACATTATTTGTGGCATAGGTGCTGCAATATGCCATCTTACTGTTTTGGGTTTTGAGTTTGGTGCTATCGAAAAGGCTTTTCATATTTATCAGCAAAACCCTAGTGTAGATCAATTTGCAAAATTCATTGTGCAACACGTACAAAATCCTACACAGTTGGGCTTTACAGGGTTGCTACGCGATTGGGAAAATAACCCTGGCAGTTTTGAGCTGCGCAACCAATCCACCTTATTTATCCAGCAATACCTTCACGGAGGTTTCGATACCAACACACAGTCTGTATTTGCTGGCATTATGGATCAGGCAACGGTAGGTGCATCGGGTGCTGTTTTTGGTGTGCTTTTTGCTTTTGGCTACTTATTTCCCAATACCGAATTGTATATTTATTTCTTATTCCCACTCAAGGCCAAATACCTTGTGGCGCTGTATGCCATCGTAGAATTATTCTCTGGTTTTCAAAACTCTGCTGGCGATAATGTTGCGCACTTTGCACATTTGGGTGGTATGCTTTTTGCTTTTTTGCTACTTCGTTATTGGGAAAAGACAAACCGAAAATCATTTATTTAAACACAAATCCATGTCTATTCGCTCTTCGTTACAAAGATTTCATATACCCACCTACGACAAAAATGCCGTGGTACAAATCATCGCTTATAGCGGTGTGGGTTTTATCGGTGTGCATCTTGTATGGATAACGCTCATAGTGTATGCTGTGCCCGAAGCACAATCATACGACCTTACTTTCAGGTATATTGGTATGGGTAGCAAAGATATTATTGCTGAGCGCTGGTGGACCATTTTGACTTACGGATGGTGCTACCCTGGCTTTTGGCGGTGGCTTTCCAATATGCTTTGGCTTTACGCCTTTGGCAACGTGGTGCAAAACCTTATTGGCTACAAACAGGTCATTCCAATTTTTCTTTATAGCCTACTTTTAGGAGGCCTCACTTTTTTTGGCATTCAGTTTTTTCCTTTCGCCACCATGAATAACAATACATTGGTGTTGGGTGCGCAGGCAGGGGTTGTAGGGCTTATGGCGGCGGCACTTACATTGGTGCCAAAGAATAGGATTTATTTGAGCGAATATTTTAGTTTTCCACTGTGGGTACTGTCTGCTGTTTTTGCAATATTAATGTTGCTCGATACGGCTTTCGAGCCAGCAAAAGTGAGCTTGTTGCTTGCTGGTGCCATTGCAGGTATGGCCTACGTAAAGCTGCTTCAAAGCGGTTATCAACCAGGTATTTGGGCATATCGTCTTTATGCTAAAATAGATAAAAAAATAAACCCTAATGACCTGCCCAAACAAATACGAATAAAAACCACCCGAGAAGATGAAGTAGATAAGATACTGGATAAGATTAATGATTACGGTTTTGACAAATTGACTAAAGCTGAAAAAGATTTACTCAGAGAAACCAATAGATAATCATGTTGACAAATTATTTGTCAGTATATAATTGTCTATTTGTCACTAATTTTATTTTGGTGCATTTTTTGTAACAAATAATTTACCACCAATTTTTTTGTAAAAATTTAAAAACAAACTAATCAAAATGAATATCAACGATTTTCGCAAATACGCCATCAAGCATCATGGCATCAGTAGCCTTACGGTAGATAGCTATACCGCTGCTGTCAATCGCAAGTTGCCCAGCAATCTTACACCTTATATCATTGAGGAGCGCCCAATGAACGTAGCCACAATGGATGTGTTTTCTCGCCTGATGATGGATAGAATTATCTTTTTGGGAGAAGGTATCAATGATTATGTAGCTAATATTGTTACGGCACAAATGTTGTTTTTAGAAAGCACAGACCGCAACCGTGATATTCAAATGTACCTCAACAGCCCCGGTGGTGGCGTGTATGCCGGTCTTGGTATTTACGATACAATGCAAATTATCAACCCCGATGTGTCTACCATTTGCACAGGTATTGCAGCCTCTATGGGGGCAGTGCTCATGTGTGCTGGCGCCAAGGGCAAGCGCACTGCACTTAAGCATAGTCGCATAATGATACACCAACCATTGGGTGGTGCAGAAGGCCAAGCAAGCGATATAGAAATCACAGCAAGAGAGATAGGCAAACTAAAGAAAGAGCTTTATGAAATCATAGCCGAACATTCTGGACAAACATTCAAAAAAGTAGAAAAAGATAGCGACAGAGATTATTGGATGAAAGCAGAAGAAGCTAAAGAGTACGGAATGATTGATGAGGTTTTGGAGCGCAACCCTCGCAAAGCAATCTAAAAAAATGTAACCAACAAAAGCGGCTAATCTATCAAATGGTTAGCCGCTTTTTTTTACAATAAATATTGCCCTTCGAGGTTCTTGATTTTACTATTTATATTTGCTACCGATGAATCAGCTACAGAATACCTTCTTGGCCAAAAGCGAGGTGAAGACGCATGACCTTGAGCACAAACGCAAAATATCTTGGAACATCCAAAAATATAATGCATCCGTGGCCAAAGGAAAGGATCAATTTGCTTATCTAGAAAATGCACGCGAGAAAGCTAAAAATATTAAGTGGAAGGCCATTGAAGAGCTTGATAAAAACTTAGAATTATTTGAATCTAAATTTACTGCCAAAGGCGGAAAAATGCTTTGGGCAAATAATACACAAGAAGCATTAGACTACATTTTGCAAATTTGCGAAGCGCACAATACTACGCAAATTGTCAAGTCTAAATCTATGGTTACAGAAGAGATTCATCTCAATCAATTTTTGGAAGCCCATGGGATAGAATCTGTAGAAACTGACCTTGGCGAATACATACAACAATTGGACGGAGAAGCACCTTACCATATTGTGACACCTGCAATGCACAAAAGCAAAGAAGATGTTGCAAAATTGTTTCATGAAAAATTAGGTACACCCGCCAATCTTTCGCCCACCGAACTCACACTTGTAGCACGCGAAAAATTGCGTAGCAAATACCAAACTGCACAAATAGGAATAACCGGTGCCAATTTTTGGATAGCCGATATGGGTGCTATTTCGGTAACCGAAAACGAAGGAAATGCACGATTGACAACATCTTTGCCCAAAGTGCATATTGCTATTGTAGGTATCGAAAAAGTGATTCCAAAACTAAAAGATCTAAATCTTTTCTTGCCCTTATTATCCACCTTTGGCACTGGCCAAAAGGTAACATCCTACAATACCATTTTTAGTGGTCCTAGGCAGCACAATGAGCAAGATGGCCCTAGTGAAATGTATGTGATAATGCTGGATAATGGGCGTACCAATCTGCTTGCCGACATTAAAGTGAGAGAGAGTATGTATTGCATTCGTTGCGGGTCTTGCCTCAATGCTTGTCCTATTTACAAAAACATAGGTGGCCATGCATATGGTGCTACATATAGCGGCCCTATTGGTGCAGTAATAACCCCACACTTAAGTGGCATGGAAAACTACAAACACCTAAGTTATGCATCCAGCCTTTGCGGCAACTGCACAGAAGTATGTCCGCTAAAAATAAACATTCACAACATGCTGCTCTCTAATAGGCAAAAAGCTGTGAGCGAAGGATTAAATGGTTTTCAAGAAAACATAAGTTGGAAGCTTTGGCAAATGGCAATGATGAACCGAAGTCTGATAGGCCTTGCTGGCAAGGATTTGAAAAACAAAGTGTTCAACACTATTTTCAAAAAAAGTTGGGCTAGCCGCAGGGCAGAAATCGATTTTCCAGCCAAAACTTTTCAACAATTATTTGCGGAGCGTAATAAAAATAAGGCATAAGCTATACCTCCTTGAGCCCAAAAATAAAATACCAATTAATAGCCAATGAGCTGCCCTTGTTTTTCAAACCTTGGTGGCTAGATGCCGTATGCAACAATGGATGGGATGTGGTGATACTGGAAGAAGATGAAAAAATAATTGCCGTTTGGCCATACCAACTAGAACAAAAAATGGGCTTTTCGATTATCCGAAACCCTTTGCTAACACCATATTTAGGACCTTATGTAATAGATCAAACCCAACAACTGAATACGCAACAATTCTTGCTGCTTAAAGGTCAGTTACCAAAATGCGACACGCTTCATTGGGCATTATACCCTGAAATGCTAGTTGCTGATTTTTGGACCAGCGAATCAATCGTCTGTTTGCCCAAACGCACTTATTTACTGTCGTTACAGGCAAGCAATGCGCTACTTTGGAGCAAAATAAATCCGAAGAAAAGAAATGCAATAAAGAAAGCAGAGAAAGATTTAGAAGTAACAAAAGAAGCCATAGACATACCACAATTTATTGCTTGGCAGTCTATTGCATTCGAAGAAAAAAATAAGAAATACCCCTATAATGCTACTCTGTTTCAAAAGATTTTCAAGCATGCAAAAGAACAAAAAGCAGGGCTAAGCTATACAGCCAAAGACGCTGATGGCAATTGTCTTGCCCAAATATGGCTAGCCAAGGATCAAAACAGAATCTACTATTTATTAAGTGCTACACCTGCCAAAACGCACCGTGGGTCTATTGCCTTACTCCTTTGGCACGCCATCCAAGATGCCCAAGATTTAGGTCTTAGTATCTTTGATTTTGAAGGCAGTAGCGACCCCGGTATCGAACATTTATTTAAGGGCTTTGGTGGCGATAGGGTAGATTATCAAGAGCAGTCAATAACCTTGTCGAAACTATGGAAATTGAAACTAAAATTATTAGGATAAAATGCCCAATACAATGCTGCAATCTGTAAATGTTTTAGTGCCCATAGCCACGCCACGTCTGCGATACACGATCGATTGGGTGTTCTCTGGTTGCTTAGGTATTGGCTAC
>JADLEN010000053.1 GCA_020846105.1 Chitinophagaceae bacterium
ATAAAATATGAAGTATAAAATTATTTTAAGACTATCCAAAGGCTTATATTAGCTCTTTGGCGCACGCAAAGATAATAAAATGGAGGCAAGAATGAAAGCCGTATTTTAAAGAAATTGTTATAATTATTGTCTATCGAATTTTCATTTAGAAAAGTGTAAAAATAATTTTCCGCATCTTAATCCCCATTTATTTCCCGACAATGATTTTAGTATTAACTTGCTGCCATGTCTAGCTTGCCCTACTTTTATTACCCCGACACCCTTACACCAAATAGCCCATGCACTTTGCCCCTGGATACCGCCAAGCACATAGTGCAAGTATTACGAATGAAAGCAGGAGATGAGCTTTTGTTAGATAATGGCAAAGGACAAAGCGCCAAAGCAATAATTACCAATGCTGGTAAAAAAACCTGCGAAGTATCACTTGGCGATGTAGTAATGCATCCGCAAAACCCTTACGCCTTGCATCTTGCCATAGCATTTACCAGAAATACTAGCCGCAACGAATGGCTATTAGAAAAAGCCACAGAACTAGGTGTAGCTAGTATTACACCGCTAATAACAGCAAGAACTATTCGTGAGAAATACCGCGAAGACCGCTGGCAAAACATTCTTGTGTCGGCTATGCTACAATCACAGCAGTACTACTTGCCCCAACTACATACCGCTCAAAAACTAGAAACCTTTCTCAAAACCGACAACAGTTCAAGCCAAAAACTTATTGCCCATTGCGAAACCGATTTTACCAAAACTGCAATCAAACAAGGTATGCAGGCAAAACAAAACACCATCATATTAATAGGCCCCGAGGGCGATTTTTCTCCAGAAGAAATACAACTAGCCTACGACCACCACTATACAGGCATTCAGATATGTACCCAACGCCTACGTACCGAAACAGCAGCTATGGCTGTTTGTGCTTACTTCAACTTACTCAATAATGAAGCAACCTTCTAATATCAAATACCTCATTGCAGCCTTAGCAATAATGGCTATCCTACCCTACCACAGCAATGCCCAAAA
Organism: Chitinophagaceae bacterium; assembly: GCA_020846105.1. Classification (GTDB taxonomy): domain Bacteria; phylum Bacteroidota; class Bacteroidia; order Chitinophagales; family Chitinophagaceae; genus Rurimicrobium. Next base: position 1,024 of record JADLEN010000053.1, read on the forward strand.
GCTACAACTAGCTTTGCTAAAATACAATGGTGGCGGCGACTGGTATGCCAACCCCACAGCACTCAAAAACCTAGCACTTTTTTGCAACCAACAATTACGCACCAACTTAGACACACGCGAAGCACAAGTAGATGTTGCTAGCCCAGAATTATTCAACTATCCATTTGTACACATGACCGGCCATGGACGATGGGCACTAAGCGATGCTGAAGCCAAAAACTTGCGCACTTACTTAGAGGCTGGCGGCTTCCTACACATCGACGACAATTATGGCCTCGACGAGTTTGTACGCCCCGCCCTCAAAAAAGTATTCCCCGAGCTTAGCCTTAGCGAGGTACCTTTCTCCCACCCTATATACCTGCAAAAGTTCAAATTTACCAACGGCCTACCCAAAATACATGAACACGAAAATAAGCCAGCAAAGGGTTATGGCCTTTTTCTCGATGGTAAGCTCGTATGCTTCTACAGCACCGAAACCGACCTTGGCGATGGCTGGGAAGACCCCGATGTACACAACGACACACCCGAGAAAAGAAATGTAGCGCTACAAATGGGCGCCAACTTGGTACAATATGCTTTCAAGCAATAACAGCACGCTAATATGTTTCAGAAGATAAGGCCCCAAGACCTCCAATACTTTGCCACCCAACTATCGCCCGAGCAGGTGCTCATAGACGAGGAAAGCCTTGCACGCTGCGCCTCCGACCACACCGAAGATTTCATCTTTTTGCCAGAAGTGGTGCTACAGCCACGCAACACCGTAGAAGTTAGCGCCATAATGGCTTATTGTTGTCAGCATCACATATCCGTAACCCCACGCGGTGCCGGCACTGGCATTAGCGGTGGCGCACTTGCAATTATGGGTGGTGTGGTTTTGGACATGCGCCTGATGAACAAAATCATCAAACTAGACTCTAACAACTTTCAAGTAACAGTAGAGCCAGGAATGATAACCGAAGAACTGCAAAACACCTTACTTGCCAATGGCTTGTACTACCCGCCCGACCCAGCAAGCCGTGGCTCTTGCTTCATTGGTGGCAACATAGCCGAGAACTCGGGTGGCCCACGTGCCGTGAAATATGGTGTGGTCAAAGACTATGTGCTGAACCTCCAACTAGTGCTACCAAACGGCGACGTAATATGGACTGGAGCCAACACCCTCAAGAATGCTACAGGATACAACCTTACCCAATTGGTGGTAGGGAGCGAAGGCACACTAGGCATCATTACCCAAATAGTACTACGGCTGATACCTGCCGTGCAGCACAGCCTGCTCATGCTCATCCCGTTCGCGCATAACCACGAAGCATGCAACGCCGTCAATACCATATGTATGGCAGGCATCACCCCGTCGGCACTAGAGTTTATGGAGCGCGATGCACTTGTCTGCGCCATCAATCATTTACAATCTTCGGCCATCACACTGCCGCCCGATATAAACGCGCACCTGTTGGTAGAGCTCGATGGCAACTACCCTGAGCAGCTACTATTAGAGGCCGAAAAAATAAGCGACCTCATGGCGCCTTACACCATTGGCGAGATATTGCTAGCCCAGGACGATGCTCAAAAAACAGCACTTTGGCAGTTGCGCCGCATTGTAGGCGAGGCCGTTAAAGGCGATTCTATTTACAAAGAAGAAGACACCGTAGTGCCACGAGCTTACCTGCCCGATTTACTGGCTAAGGTCAAAGAAATAGGAGCCGCATATGGCTTTCGGTCGGTGTGCTACGGCCATGCCGGCGACGGCAACCTCCACGTCAACATTGTCAAAGACAACATGAGCGACCACGACTGGCAGCACCACTTGCCCCTCGGCATCCGCGAAATATTTACCTATGTTGTGGGTATTGGCGGCACCATCTCGGGCGAGCATGGCATCGGTTATGTACAAAAAGACTACCTCGACATAGCATTCTCCCCCACGCAAATAGCACTAATGCGCGCCATCAAACACGTCTTCGACCCCACAGGAATTCTGAACCCCGGCAAAATATTTGCCAACTAAAACCCTAACACCAAATGGCAACTACATCAGGGATTAAATCTTGGGCCGAGGACGACCGCCCTCGCGAGAAACTCATACTCAAAGGCGCATCTGCCCTTAGCGATACCGAGTTACTAGCCATACTCATAGCTAGCGGCACCCGCACCAAGTCTGCCGTAGATCTTGCCCGCGAAACCTTAGCACTAGCCGCAAACAACCTTGCGCAGCTAGGCAAGCTAAGCCTCAAAGACCTACAAACCACCAAAGGTATAGGCCAGGCCCGCGCTATAACCATAGCCGCAGCCATGGAGCTAGGCCGCCGCCGCCAAATAGGCGCCGTGATAGACAGGCAAAAAATAACCTCTGCCAACGATGCCGCCGAGCTACTACTACCCCTGCTCCAAGACCATACCCATGAGCTATTTTGCGTACTATACCTCAACAACGCCCAACTGCTCATAAAACACGAGTTTATAAGCAGTGGTGGCCTTACTGCCACCGTGGCCGACATACGGATGATACTGCGCAATGCCCTACTACTGCAAGCTGCAAAAATAATAGTAGCCCACAACCACCCATCGGGCAACAAAACCCCATCTGAGGCCGACAAAAAACTGACCCTCAAACTCCGCGATGCCGCCAGACAAATGGACATCGAACTTATCGACCATATTATTGTAGCTGGCGCAGCATATACCAGCTTTGCCAACGAAGGCCTGCTATAGAACCTATTGATTTCCTGTTTTTTTGGGGGCGCTTGGGCTGTGGTCTTACTATGAGGCTTTGGTCCTCCAGCCATCCGCTGCTACTCCTCGCTATCGCTGCGGGGTATTCGCTACTGTCTGGCGCAGGTTTGGCTTTCTTCCTACTATTAAGCTTTGCTTTTAGGGTGTGGCAGCAATACAAACTGGATGTTGCCAATTCAGTAATTTTTGAGAAAATTTTACCCAGATTACGCGTTATAACTTTAACCGAGATAAAATAATGCAAAATAGCCCCGTAAGGGTGAGAAAAATAGAATGAAATATAGTTTTTGAGCCATTGACGGAAACATGAAGCTGTGGGTTATCGCAGTGACGAGTCTTTTACGCAAACTGGTTTAAGTACCTTTTCTTAGGAGACAATTATGGACTTGCGCACCAACAGCAAAGCATAATAGCAGCAACTAAAGCTGAGGCTGCGCGGGATAGTAGCGTATATCCTTTTGCCCTTCTTCTGGGCAAAAGATAGCAGTGTATAGCCCGAGACCCAAGCTGATAGTAAGGCAATGGCTTAATCGCCCAAGAAATGCTGTGCTGGCATCTATTGGTAGTGGGCAATTTGGGCTTGTAGCTTTGCTATATTATGCTTGGTGGCTCGGATGAGCTCCTGCTGTAATGCTAGTTGCTCTTGCTTTTGCGCCTTGGTGCGTAGGAGCTGAAACTCTTTGATTTCGCTAAGTTTCATTTGCTCAATAGCTAACCGCTCTAGGCTCTTTTGGTATTGCTCTTGTAGGCCTTTGAGGGCAAGTGCTTTGCGTGTTTTTAGGATTTCGACCTGCTGACTGTTGGCTATTACTTGGCGGGCCGCATCTATTTGGTTTTGCTGTTGTATGAGGGTGGTAGTGAGTGCTTCTTGCTCGTCGATATCGTCTTCTTGGGCATCAAGGCGCTCTTGTATGTGGGTATACTTGGCCGCTTGTACACGGTAATTTATATAGCTAAGAATACTTACTAAAAACATTGCTGCAATGGCTAGAGCAAGGCTAATGACGGGCTTGCGAGGCTTGGTGGCCGAAAGCATTTCTCGCATTTCCACCTCGAGTGCGTTGTGGCCAAGCTGCTGTATGGGTGGCGGGCTGCAGTGCAGGTGTAGCTGCAACTCGGGAAAGTGGCGCGCTGCTACCCAACCTGCGGCACCTTGGTGCCACACCATGGTACTGGGTGAGA
>JADLEN010000054.1 GCA_020846105.1 Chitinophagaceae bacterium
AAAGCCTTGCGCATATTCGCATTAGAGGTATTATGGGTATGGCAAGCTTTACTGATAATGAAGCACAAGTACGAACTGAAATGCAGGAAATCAATACTGTTTTCGAACAGATGAAAAAGACTTTTTTTATAGGTAAAGATTATTTCGACACTTGCTCAATGGGTATGAGTGGCGACTACAAAATAGCAATAGAAGAGGGTAGTACGATGGTGCGGATTGGGAGTATGTTGTTTGGGAGTAGGTAGCTTGTATTGAATTTAGCATTCCTAAATAAAGTTGCTGTTCTATAATTCAATAAATGGTAAGAGATGTTTTGGGAATTGAAAAAAATTTAAAACAAAGGCAAAAAAAATTAAATAGGCTCATGCTCTGCTTAATTATCCTCTCAGTTTTTTCGATTTCTTTTCTGTTTTTTAGATATTTCTTTTCTGTGTTTAAATGTATGTCAATTGACTGAAAAGTAAATGATTAATTAATTATGTTTTCCATAAAACCCACAGCCGAAAACCTTGAACTCATTGCTCAGCAAGCGGTAGAGGGTTTTATTATTGGCTTGCACAAAAGCCCTTTTCACGGATTTTCGGTAGAGTTTGCCGAGCATCGGCAATACAACCCCGGCGACCCGCTACGGCATATAGATTGGCGCGTGTATGGGCGTAGTGATAAGCTTTTTGTGAAAAAATACGAAGAAGAAACCAACCTGCGTTGCTGTATTTTGCTTGACACTTCTTCTTCAATGCAATTTCCGATAGAGGCCGATAGGCTCAGTAAGTTGCAATATGGTTGTGTAGCAGCAGCATCATTATTACAATTAATGAAACGGCAATTGGATGCGAGTGCCTTGGCTTTATTTGACGAACAATTATATGCCAAAACTGAATGTCGCTCAGCTCCTTCGCACTACCGCGCCTTGACACAAGAATTGTCGCGCGTTTTTGATACAAAACAACAAAATAAATCGTCTAATATTACTCAGGCTATCCATCAAATTGCAGAGCTTATTCATCGTCGGTCTTTGGTGGTGGTTATAAGCGATATGGTAGATGATGAGCAACAATCCGAACAACTTTTTGACGCCTTACAGCATTTGCGGTACAATAAGCATGAAGTTATTTTGCTGCATGTTTTGGACAAAAAGCAAGAATTAGAATTTGAATTTGAAAACCGGCCATACGAATTTGTAGATATGGAAACAGGCGAGCGGATGAAATTGCAACCTAGTCAAATGAAAGAGCAGTATTTGACAGAAATGCAAGCTTTTCAGAAAAGCATAGGAGAGCGGTGCTATCAATACAATATAAGTAGGGTGGCAATAGACCTGAGTGAGCCTGTAGATAAGGTTTTGCATTCTTTTTTGCTAAAAAGAAATAAAATGCAATAAGAATTTCAGAAAATACCTATCTTTGCGCTCCGTTTGTAAAAAAATGGGAACAGTTCTTTATTAACAGCACAAACCAAATCTCTACTTTTATGAAACGCAGTATGGAATTTGAATTGGCGTGGCAAGGGCTCAAAATGGGCGAGCATATTCTTGATTATCAATTGGATAGCACTTTTCTTAAAGAAAAAGGAGAGATGCCAGATGATATCACTGATATCGATGCAAATGTGCGTTTGAAGCTAAATAAACATGAAAGTTTCTTTGAGCTTCATTTTGATATTGATGGGTACATTATAACACCTTGCGACAGATGTGGTGATGATTTTAAGCTATCCTTATGGGATGAGTTTGATTTAATTGTCAAATTGAGTGATACGGAGATTTCTGATGAAATTTCTGAAGATGCGGATGTAGTATTTGTTCCAAGAAGTGAAACTGTGTTGGATTTGAGTAAGTGGCTTTATGAATTTTTAATATTAAGTATACCACTTCAAAGAGTTCATCCGAATGATGCGGACGGGAATAGTGAATGTAATCAGGAAGTATTGAGGTTGTTAGGAGCATATACCGAACGCCAAGACGAAAAAACAAATAATATTTGGAAAGGCTTAGATGCCATCAAAATAGATAATAACAATAATAAAAAGCATAAAAAATAAATAACAATGCCAAATCCAAAACGTAGACACTCGCAACAAAGAAGCGCAAAGCGCCGTACTCACTATAAGGCAACAGCCGAAACATGGAGCTTGGATGCCGTAACTGGCGAAACGCACTTGCGTCACCGAGCCCATTGGGTAGAAGGTAAAATGTACTATCGCGGCAACGTAATTATAGACAAAACTCCAGCTACTGCTACAGATAGCACTGCTGAGTAATATTTGTACTAAAAATTCATACTCTTTATTCCAATGAATATAGGTATCGATATGATGGGTGGCGATTTTGCACCACTCGAAGCATTTAAGGGAGTTAAGAGCTATTTTGAAAATAATAGCGATACTTCCGTTCATCTCATTCTAATAGGCGATACCCAAGCGGTGTCGCCCTTTATGTCGTTGATAGAGCCTTTTGTAGGTAGATATACCATTGTACCTTCTACGCAGATTATAGAAATGGATGAACATCCAACAAAAGCCTTCAAAGAAAAGCCTAATTCTAGTATAGCCTTAGGCTTTGGAATGTTGGGTATGAAAAAAATTGACGCTTTTATTGGTGCTGGTAATACTGGTGCGATGTTGGTTGGTGCGATGTATTCTGTAAAAACAGTTGAAGGCGTTTCTCGACCTACGATTGCATCTTTTGTGCCTCGGCAAGACGGTCGCTTTAATTTGCTTTTAGATGTTGGCATCAATGCCGATTGTAAACCCGAACATTTAGTACAGTTTGCCCAGTTGGGTTCTATCTATCTTGAAAAGGTAATGAATATCCAACAACCTAGAGTGTCTTTGCTCAATATCGGGGAAGAGGAAGGCAAAGGAAACCTGCTAGCTCAGGCTACCTATCCCTTGCTCAAAGAAGCTATTGGTATTAATTTTGTAGGTAATTCAGAAGGTAGAGATATTTTTAAAGACAATGCAGACATATTTGTTTGTGAAGGCTTTGTTGGTAATATTGTGCTTAAACTTGCCGAGTCTGTCTATCATATTTTCAAAGAAGAAAGAGGTGTACAAGACGATTTTCTCGATAACTTCAATTACGAGATATATGGTGGCACACCTATTTTGGGAATCAATGCTCCAGTAATGATAGGTCATGGGATATCTTCGGCAAGGGCATTTGACAACATGATCCGCAATATTGAAATGATTGTGAAATCTGATTTAATTAATGCATTTCAAGAGGCATTTAAACCTAGATAGAAAATAGTTTTTCTTAAAAAAATGCGAATCCAATTATTTTGGATTCGCATTTTTATTTATACTGTTAATTAATCGATTCTTCGGCCATATTATAAGAGTTTTTGCCGTCATTTATCTTTTTTATATTAAAATTATAATGCGACTAAGTCTTGATATTTGCATTTAAGCAATTAGGTTAATGTCTTCAATTTTTCTAGCACTATATCTAATTCTTCTTTCGTATTATTTTTACAAAATGAGAACCTTATCGGTGCAATATCTGTTGCCTTATTGCACCACAGCTCTTTGATAACATGGCTTACACTTGTGGTGCCACTAGAGCATGCGCTACCGCCGCTTACGCATATACCCGCCATATCCAAGTTGAATAAAAGCAATTCAGACTTTTCGGTTCTAGGAAAACAAACATTGAGTATCGTATAAAGTGAGTGTCCTAAAGCATCACCGTTTACCGTTACGTTTTCAAAATCACTAATTAATTTGTCGTAAAAGTATTGTTTTAGGGATTGTATGTATTTGCTATCGGTATCATATTGCTCCATTGCAATTTCTAGTGCTTTTGCAAAACCTACTATACCATATAGGTTTTCGGTACCTGCACGCATGTTGCGTTCCTGTGACCCTCCCTGCAAAAGCGGCTTAATACTTATTGAAGAATTTATATATAAAATGCCAACTCCTTTCGGGCCATGAAATTTATGTCCTGAGGCACTAGCAAAATGTACTTTTAACGCTGAAAAATTTATTGGGTAATGACCAATTGTTTGTACCATGTCGCAATGGAATAGTGCGTTATATTTCTCGCAAATAGCTCCAACAGCCACAATATCCAATAAATTACCCACCTCATTATTGGCATGCATCAGGCTCACCAATGTCTTTTCAGTAGATTCTGATAGTAGCTCCTCAAGGTGTGGTAAATCTATATGTCCGTTAGGCAATATTTTTACATGACTAAGTTTTACGTTTCTATCTTTTGCAATTTCATCTGTGCAATGCAGGGTTGCATGATGTTCTATTGGGGAGGTTATTATTTGTTTACAATCCAAATCCCTAATTGCAGCTGTTATAGCAGTATTGCTACTTTCGGTGCCACCTGATGTAAAGAAGATTTCTCCAGGTGATACACCTAATAATTTCGCCACTGATTTTCGTGCATTTTCAATGCCCATTTTTGTTTCTCGGCCAAAAGAATATATTGAAGAGGGGTTGCCAAATTTTTCAATGAAATAGGGCATCATTGCTTCTAAAACTTCTGGAGATAATGCGGTTGTAGCGGCATTGTCAAGGTATATTCTATTCATAATTTGATTGTAACTGCAATAAAGGCGCAAAGGTAAACTATTATTAATTTTATGCTAATTGAAACTTGTTAATTTATGTATTAGCATAAAAACAATAAGCGGTTTTAAAAAAAATTAAAACCGCTTATTGTTTGATGAAATAAATGTCAGCTATAATAGACTTTTGAACCTTGCATAATCAGTGGTATTTTCTGATTCGTCAATAGTTGCACTACAAGCACCTTCTGATGCAAATTTTTGTATATTTTTTACTCTATTGTCGGGATTAGGGTGAGTGCTTAGGAATGCAGGAGGTGTAGCACTACCTTGATCTATTATTTTTTGAAAAAAATTGGCTGCACCATCGGCATGATATTTACTCGGGCATAGGTATTTTACAGAATATTCGTCAGCTTGGCTTTCGTCTGTGCGGCTAAATTGCAGTGTTACTAATTGCGAGCCTATTTGGGATAAAAGGCCTTGGTTTTTACCCAAAACAACATCTAGCATTGTTTGTACGCCGTACTGCTTAGTAAGTTGAGTGGTGCTGTGTCTTTTGTCGGCATGTGCCATTTCGTGACCCATTACGCCTGCTAATGAAGATTTATTATCAAGGTATTTTATAAGTCCTGTATATACATAAATATAACCTCCGGGTGTGCAAAATGCATTTTGTACATCATCATTTTTAATGATTTTTACCTCCCAATTGAAGTCGTCTTTATGGGTTACTTGGCCGGCATTTAAGATGTCGTCTCTTAGCTTGTAAATATAGGCGTAAGCTTCAGCATGTGTACTAGGGTCAAGAATAGGGAATTGTGCTGGGTCTGCTTCTATTTGCCCTTTGGTTTGTAGGCCTAGTTGTTTGTCATCCTCAACAGAAAAAATATTAAGACCAACCCCATCCTTTCCACACCCATTAAGTATTAACGTCGCAGACATTAATGAGTAAAAGCTTATCAATTTTAATTTTTTCATAGTAGCTCGTTAATAACTATTTTATTAGGCCATTGATAATTTATATTCTTTCAAGCTTATCATTCTTTGTAATTCAGGATCCCATATTTTCAATTTGAAACAAGCAATCATGTCTTTTATTCCCAAAGTGGTGACATTTGCCATTTGCAGTTCTTTAATGTTTTTGTAGGCCTCTGGTAAGCGGTAAAAAGGAATACGTG
>JADLEN010000055.1 GCA_020846105.1 Chitinophagaceae bacterium
CTATATAACCGTTCTTAAGTGCCACTACAGAGTTTACGCCACTACCATAAGGGCTAATATCGATACCGCCAATACGCAATGGTGTGGCGGGGTTTGTAATGTCTAGGATGTCTATAGAGTCGGTAACAGCATTGGTTACAAATATCTTTTTAGAGCTGCTATCGTAGGTAGCTATCTCGCAAGCGGTAGCTCTACCGTCGGTGTAGCGACCTAGCTCGGTTACCGAAATTTGCTGTGCACTTGCAGCAATACTGAAGGTACAAGAAAGTAGGAGTAATGATTTTTTCATTTCTTAATAATTGTTTGAAGGCAAAATTCCATTCGCAATGTTTCGGAATGGTTAGACGAGGTTTACCTAATTGTTAAGAAACGGCTATGAAATAAAAAACTGCGCGTGGGCAACATTGTTTATCGTAATATTGCAATATAGCATTACCACGATGGGCGCAACAAACACTACACACTTTACGACAAAGCAAAACAGCATAGCGAGTATAGCTAAGGCTTTGGGGCACCCTGCAAGGGTGGCCATACTAGAATACCTGATGAAGGTAGACAGCTGTATCTGCGGAGATATAGTAAATGAGCTGCCACTAGCCCAGGCCACCGTGTCGCAGCATCTCAAGGAATTGAAAAATGCTGGGCTCATAAAAGGAAACATTGAGGGCAATGCCATTTGCTACTGTGTAGACGAAAAAGCGATTGCCAAAATGCAAAAATATTTTGAAGCCATGAACCTGAAAATTGAAAACAAAAAAGCTAAGTGTTGTTAATCTTTTAAATAAATAAGAACTATGAAATTATCAGAATTTAAAGCGGCCTTGTCGCAAATGAATGAGTTGACCTTTTTGCAAGCAAATGGTACTGCCATACCTGCGCATTTCCATATTACCGAGGCGGCATACAATACCAAGCACTTTATAGATTGTGGCGGGGTAGAGCGTACAGAAAATAATATAAGCTTTCAACTCTGGACAGCAAACGATTTCGACCATCGCCTACTACCTAGCAAGCTTTTGCAGATTATAGACATCTATGAACGCAAGATAAATGCCGAAGACCTAGAAATAGAAGTAGAATATCAGGCAGAAACCATTGGTAAATATGCCTTGATGCTAAAAGATGGGCATTTTGTTTTTGTACCAAAGTACACCGATTGTTTGGCTCAAGATGCTTGTGGTATTCCGCAAGAAAAACTAAACAAACCTATGGCCGAATTGAAAACTACAAACACTTGCACACCCGGTGGCGGATGTTGCTAAATCTATTTTTTGAAGGCAATGAATAAAGAAATAAAAAGCAATATTGAAGCCTTGCTGGAGCAATATGATACGATAGCAGCAGAAAGAAAAGTTGTTTTACAAAAAGTAGCTGCTGCTATTGTATCTACTATTGAAGAAAAGGGTACGGCAAATATATTGTATGTATGCACGCACAACTCGCGTCGTAGTCATTTTGGGCAAGTGGCAGGCACGCTTGCTGCTCATTATTTTGGTCTTGAAAATACAAATTGTTTTTCGGCAGGCACAGAAGTTACTGAAATGAACATCAACGCTGTAAATGCACTACTGGCTTTTGGCTTGGGTATAAAAGGCAAAACAGAAACGGAGCAGCAAGCCTATGTATTTGACTATGGAGGCAATGAAAACATAACCTGCTTTTCCAAAAGATTTGATGACAAAAGCATACCTGCTCAAAATATTATTGCACTAATGACCTGCACCGATGCCGAGCAGAATTGTCCTTTTATTCCTGCAGCCCTTTATCGCATAGCTACCCCCTACCAAGACCCCAAAAGCAGCGATGGCACTGGCGATGAAGCAACAGTTTATGCCGAAAGGTTTAGGCAAATACTTACAGAGTGCTTGTACACTTTTTCTCTTTTAAAATAATACTATGAGTGCCAACAATTGTACACCTGCTCGCAGAAAGCGTTTAGGGTTTTTAGACCGCTACCTTACTCTTTGGATTTTCTTGGCAATGCTCATCGGTGTGGGTGTAGGATATTTTCTGCCCGAGTCATCTGGCTTTATCAATTCTTTTTCTAGCGGCACTACCAATATTCCTTTGGCTATTGGACTGGTATTGATGATGTATCCACCGCTAGCAAAGGTGCGGTATGAAAAGATTCCCGAGGTTTTTAAGAATGTAAAGTTGATTGCAATGTCATTGTTCATTACTTGGATTATTGCGCCAGCCTTTATGTTCTCATTGGCCTATTTGTTTTTGAGCGATTACCCAGAGTATATGTCAGGATTGATTCTTATCGGCATTGCACCTTGCATTGCAATGGTAATAGTGTGGAGCGACTTGGCAGAAGGCAACCGTGAATATATAGCAGGACTTGTGGGTGTCAATAGTATTTTGCAGGTGTTGCTATTCTCTGGCTATTCTTATTTTTACCTCACTGTTGTGCCAGATTTTTTTGGTCTTAAAAGTATGTCTATCGATATTTCGATGGCACAGATTGCAGAGACTGTATTTATTTATTTAGGTATTCCTTTTATAGCCGGTTTTGTGAGCCGTTATTCTTTGATAAAATTAAAAGGGCTAGAATGGTACGAAACCAAATTTATTCCTTTCGTTTCACAAATCACCTTAGTGGCCTTGCTTTTTACCATTGTGGTAATGTTTAGCCTCAAGGGTGCACTCATCGTGCAGTTGCCAATGGATGTGCTACGGATTGCTATACCTCTTGTGATCTATTTTGCGGTGATGTTTGTCATTACTTTTATTGCGGCCAAAAGTCTCGGAGCAGATTATTCAACCAATGCAGCATTATCTTTTACCGCTACGGGCAACAATTTCGAGTTGGCTATAGCTGTGGCCATTGGTATTTTTGGCATCAATAGTGGTCAGGCTTTTGCAGGGGTAATAGGCCCTTTGGTCGAAGTGCCTGCTTTGATACTTTTAGTCAAAGTTGCATTTTGGTTTAAGAAGAAGTGGTATAAGAAGGCATAATTACTGCTTATTTAAAACAGCTATTATTTATGCTTGGTTTTGTTTTCTAGTACTATAAAGGGGATACCATTATTCACCCATTTGTTGATGAGGTCGTTGTTGGTGGGTATTACTTCGAAGGCTAGCGAGCCGAGTATGAGGTCGAGGTCGCCGTCGTTGTCGTAATCTGCGGCGTCCATCACTATCCATCGGCCCAGTGTGGGGTCGGCAATGGTGCTGGCTTTGAAGTTGTTTTTGCCATCGTTTTCGAGAAATACGAAGCTTTCTTCGGGTTGGTTTTGGTAGTCGGGGAAGAAAGAAATGGCGGCGATGTCTATGTCGCCATCTTGGTCGTAATCTGCCGGGAATGCGGCATATGCGCCATTGAGTTGATAAAATATTTCTTGTTTGAAGTTGTTTTTGCCGTCATTGAGGTATACGTATATACCGTGGTAGTTTTTGAGCACAGGCTTGAAGTCGGCATTGTCTCCGGCGGTGTATATGATATCGTCGTGGCCATCTTGGTTGAAGTCGTATAGCTGGAAATAGCTAGAGCCGTTGGAGGGCGAGAAGTGCAGTGCAGTTTCTTCTTTAAATTTTCCGCCGCCTTGGTTGTAGAATATAAAAATGCCTTCATCTCCTTGGCCAAAAAGCGCAATGATGTCTTGTAGGCCATCGCCATTGAGGTCTTTGATGTAGGCTTTTTCGGCACCGGGCTTGTTGCGTAGTATTTTGTTTTCAAATTTTCCGTTGCCTAGGTTTTTCCACCAGCTTAGTTTGCCGGTCCATTTTGCAAATTCGCAAGTCACTACGTCCATTAGGCCATCCCCATCTAGGTCGGCATAGGCGCTATGCACGGGTCTTTGCAAAGAGTCTATAAGTTTGAAAACCGGCCTGTTGGCCACTTTGGGCAAGGAGAGAATGAATCCGCTAGAAACGTCGGTGGGCGAGAACGAACCCATAACGGTAACGAAGGCTTCTTGCTCGAACTCTTGCACCCATACAGCCCCTTCTTTTACTTTGGCTGCTTGCAGCAATTGCAGCTTGTTTGAAAACACAGAGAGCGTTTGTGTGTTGGCATCGCCTAGGTATATGGTATTGTCGTGGGTATTGAATTGTACAAATGTGGCACTAGGTGGCGACATTTTATGTTCTGGAATTTTCACTTCGAAAAGCGTGAGGTCTTTGGAGATGGTTTTGGTCTTGGGTGCTTGGAGCTGCTCTGGGGCATTTTGCAGAAAATAGTTTTTTAGTTTTGTCCACTCCTGCTGGCTGAGCATAGGCTTGGCGGGGAAATAGCCCGATTTTTTGGCTTTTTCGCCTCCGGGGCCTTCTTCAAATAATACGGTGAGCAGAGAATCGTGCTCAACAATACCGAGGAATACGCCCATACGGGGCAGCATATACTGGCTCCAAGATGCTTTGTCTAGCAGGTCGGGTGTGGGCAATTTGTGACAACTAGCGCAATAGGTTTCGGCAAGAGCCTTCCCTTCTGAAGTGTCTTCAGTGGTATTGTTGCAAGCGATAGCGCCAGCCATAGCCATACAGATAATTGCGGTAAAAATATGCTTCATTTTCTCGATTAGATATTTGGCAATTATAGCCGAATTATTGTTCTGATTTGGCATTCCAATCTTGTCTTATTGTTATCAATTTCATTGTAGTCTCAGGCTTAACATTAGCTTCATTGTTTGCTAACACGAGCGATACTTTTTGGTAACACTGCAATCTGACTTTTGCTTCAAATTATAAAACGAAATGAAAAAACTAGTACTACTATCAGCAGTAGGAGTTTGTGCCTTTGCTCAGGCCAATGCTCAAATCCCTTTCCCAGTGCACATTGCACCAGATTGGACCACTCAAACGGTATTGATGCCGAAATCGCCATTGATGTTTCAAAACATTTTTATTGGAGGCGTAGACACAGTACAATCTACCGCTACTTATGGCAACCCTGCAAGTAGCTCACCTGCAAAACAATGGCACGATTACATCGCTTTCGTAAAAGATAGCGCTGCTCTTGGCGATTTGGGTTGGGTAGTGGTAAACCACGAGATGACTACAAAAGACAACAAGCTTGGTGATGGTGGAGGAATGACCACATTTCGCTTGAAAAGAACAGCAGGTGACAAACTAGAAGTTGTAAACCAAACATTGGCTGATGGCCGTACCGGCAAATTCTTTAACGTTGATTTTGTGAACACTGTAGGTGAAACAGGAATGAACTGCGGTGGTATCAACAAAGGCGGTAGAGTGTGGACTGCCGAAGAGTGGATGCAAAGCAGCAACAAAAATATTTATGCTAGTGGAGCGGGTTACCGCGATACTTCTGATTTCGTAATAGGAACCACTACACCTGCAGGTTTTCCGGGTTTTGATGGTAAAACATTGAAGCGCTACCAAAACCTAAACTGGATGGTAGAAGTAGACCCTAAGAATGCAAAAGGAATTAGAAAACAATACAACTGGGGACGTGCCGGCTGGGAAGGCGGTGTAGTGATGGACGATAACAAAACCGTTTATTTGTTTGAAGATGGCTCTCCTGGGATGCTTGGAAAATTTGTAGCAACAACTGCTGGCGATTTTACTGCAGGGCAAATGTACATATACAAGCACGATGCTGCTACTAAATGGATCAGTATCGAAAATGACTTGGATACACTGGTAAATTTGAATACTGTGGCTGTACGACGTGGTGCTACTATGTTCAATCGTTTGGAGTGGGGAGCAATGAGCGGTGGTAAAATTTATATCTGCGAAACAGGACGTGATGCTTTCAATTACAATTCTGGCAACTCGCTAAATGGTGTAATTTCTCCTTCGTTAGTAGATGGTTACAAAACACGCTACCAAATCGTGAATTCAATGCCTTTTCCAGGTACAGATGCTGCTGCTGCCGACTCGGTACGTATTGGTCGTTTCTTCGATTATTATGGCCGTGTTATTGAGTTTGATCCTGCTACAGACCAAGTACGTTCTTTCTTAGAAGGTGGTCCGTATACTGCAACTTCTACCTCTGCTACACTTCCTTACTATCCTACTAAGCATTTGTCTAACCCCGATGGTATCGATTTCTTGACCATCAAAGGCAAGACGTATATGATGATTGAAGAAGACCTTAATGGTACAAGCTACAACCGTATGCCTAATGGATTGACACAAACTGTTTGCGAATTGTACCTTTTGGATATGTCTATCCCGAACCCAACAATTAATGATTTGCAACGCTTGACAGCAAGTGCGCCAGGTGCAGAAATTACAGGTGCTGTACAGGTAGATAGTAAAACTATTTTGGTCAATTGTCAACACCCAAATTCTTCAAATATCGCTCCGTTCAACAATTCTTTGACTTATGCAATATCAGGTCTTGATGGTTCAGACAAATTGAGCATTTTTGAAAATCAAGAAGTGAAAACAAACACTTTCTCTGTATATCCAAACCCTGCTGCTCGCGAATTACATTTGAGCAAAGCAATGGACGTAGCTATCTATAGCATTACAGGTGCACGTATCAAAGTACTGCGCAACACACAAACTGTAGATGTAAGCGATATGGCTGCTGGTACTTATTTTATCCGTAGTGCCGATGGCGAAACATTGAAATTTATTGTTCAATAATCTAACCTAAATGTATTGAAACCGAAGCTTCGAAAGGAGCTTCGGTTATTTCTATTTAAAAGAAAATCAAAAAATGAAAAAAATTAGTGTTCCTATTATTGTTGTGTTGCTAAGTGTCCTAACCTTCAGTGCTTTTGCACCTTCCGAAAAACAGAATGCAACGATAGTGGCTGAGCGACAAGCCGAGCGACTTGAAGACTTAATTTTAAGTGTTCAAAAATTGCACCAACTGGTAGCTGTTAAAGACACCCGCACTAAAGTACAAGCACAATATTTTAAAGTCAGAATTGCTTTCAAAAAATGGGAATACTTAGGCGAGTTTCTTGACCCAAATCTTGTGAAGGACAAAATAAATGGTGCTCCATTGCGCAAAATAGAAAGGAATACTTTTGGGATGAACATCCTCGAGCCCAAAGGAATGCAGGCTTTAGACGAAATGCTTTTTGCAGAAATAGCTTATAATGAAACAGAGGTACTTCCTGTAATTGCTGAAATGTTAGACGTGCTTCGCGATATAAAAAACATCCGCTACCCCATCTACGACAGAGTAGTACTCGAAGCTTCAAGAACCGAGCTGATAAGGCTTTTTACGCTTGGCATCACGGGTTTTGATGTGCCTAGCTCTGGGCATTCTATCCAAGACGCAGAGGTGGTAATGAGCACAATGGAAAATGACCTTAAACTATATGAACAAAGCTTCTCAAAAATAAATAAAGTTTTCAGCCAACAATTATATTCTGAACTATTAGGAGCTGTAGATTTCTTAAAAACACAAAAGAGTTTTGACAGCCTTGATCGCTTAAAATTATTAACAACATACCTAAACCCAATATTCCAAAAACTATATTTTTTCCATAAAGAATCTGGCATTGAAATGATACACGAAGTATCAAATTTTCTGCCTCCTCTAAACCTAAATGCAGATAATATTTTTGCTCCCAACTTGCTCGATGAGTCCAAATACATAGGGCTACCCAATCAATTAAATACACCACAATTGGTATCGCTAGGCAAAATACTATTTTACGACCCCATACTTTCGGCCAATAACCAACGCTCTTGTGCCAGTTGTCACAATCCATCGAAAGCCTTTACCGACGGCAATGCCAAGAGTTTGGCGATGGGCTATAAGGGCACTGTAAGCAGAAATGCACCTACCCTTATCAACTGTGTATATAGTGAACGATTCTTTCACGACCTGCGAGCCGAGGCTTTGGAAGACCAAATAGAACACGTAGTGCTCAATGAAAAAGAATTCAACACTTCCATTTTTGCAATTATGGAAAAGTTGCAAGAAAGCAGTGAATACCAAATGCTTTTCCAGCAATGCTTTCCGAATATAAACGGCACATCTAGTATTAGCAATCAAAATGTTTCCTTCGCAATTTCTGCATTCGTAAGTTCATTACGTGCTTTTAATAGCCCTTTCGACAAGTATGTAAGGAACGAATCGACAGCACTCAGCGAATCAGCAAAGCGAGGCTTCAATTTGTTTATGGGAAAAGCTGCTTGCGGCACTTGCCATTATGCTCCACTATTTAATGGAACGGTGCCTCCTCGATTCGAAGAGTCGGAAAGCGAGGTGCTAGGTGTACCCGAAAACCCATACCTGGCAGTGCTTTCATTAGATGCCGACAAAGGGCGCGCTGATGCAAAATTAAAAGAACAAGTAGGTTTTTATGAATACTCTTTCAAGACACCAACCATTAGAAACATTGCACTTACGGCACCTTATATGCACAATGGCGCTTACAAAAAACTGGAAGATGTAATGAACTTTTATAACAACGGTGGCGGCATAGGTATTGGCTTAGACATTCCCACACAAACCTTGCCAGCAGACAGTTTGCATTTGACCAAAACAGAGATAAAAGATGTGATTAGTTTTATGCAATCCCTCACAGACACATCAGGGCTCACATCCAAACCAAGCGCCTTACCACAATTCAAAAACCATCCCGAATGGAATGCCCGAAAGATTGGTGGCGTTTATTAGTCAATTGAGTTGAGCGATTGTTTTATCTTGCATAGCAATGATAAAATCCATTAAGCCCATTGTACTACAAATAGCTATTTTGTTATTGGCCATTTTGTTGGTTACTATTTTCAAAAATCAATACACACAATGGTTTGCTGCTATTGGCTTTCCTAAATTGCAAGTATTGCGCAGCACCATATTTGGCGCTAGCTCCCTAAGTGTTGGCGATATGGCCTACAGTGTAGCAGCAGCGTTCTTAATATTCCTAGGTATAAAACGCTACCGCAATACCAACTTTAAAAAGAAAAGTGCTTGGGCTATCATTTTGCTCAAAGCCACAAGGGCGGTATTGTTTATTGGTCTAGCATTTTATTTGCTTTGGAGCGCCCTATATGCACAGCCAAAACTTAGTACGCAAATGAGTTTGGGCAACAGCAAAAACATCAACAATACCATGTTGATGAATTTTGATGCATCGCTAATACAAAGGATGAATAAAATAGTATCAAGTATTGACTCTTTGCCCTATGCACAAGTAAATAATATTGCTGCAGCTCAATACCACCAATCGGGTATTGGCTTTCCGATGCGGGTTAAGCCTTCTCTATTTGGCACTTCGCTGGCTTATCTGGGTATCGAGGGTTATTTCAATCCCTTTACGGGCGAGGCGCAGGCCAATGCTCATTTGCCCAATTTTATGCTACCCTTTGTGCTCACACATGAGCTGGCGCACCAAGCAGGTATCGCCGCCGAAGACGATGCCAACCTGATGGCCTACATCCGCTGTGTGGGTAGCAAGGACAGCAGCTTTCGCTACTCGGCATACCTTAATATTTGGCTATATACCCACCGCAAAGTTTGGACCATAGACTCGGCCTATGCCGATAGCCTCACGGCTAGCCTCAATGCCACTAGCCTTGCCCACCTTGCAATATTGAAGAAAAGAAATGCCATTTATCAAAACTTCCTCAACAATTGGAGCTCCGTTCTTTTCGATGCTTTTTTAAAAATGGGCAATCAAAAAGATGGCATCAGCAGCTACCGAAATGTAGCCTACGACGCCCTCCTTTGGGAGCAGCAGCAGGCAGCCAACATACAGCCCCAATAGTAGTTTTGTCGATATTTAATTTTACTTTCGTCGCACACTTACAACGGTTGTTGCTGACCTATACAAATGCTGTTCAACTCTTTAGAATTTGCTTTTTTTCTGCCTGTGGTTTTTGCGCTTTATTGGCTCATTGCCCGGCGTGGCTATGCCTTGCAAAACATCTTGTTGCTTGCCGCTAGCTATTATTTTTATGGCAGTTGGGATGTCCGCTTTTTAGCACTATTGGCATTCTCTACAGGCTTAGATTTTTTTACTGGCCTACAAATTCACCACGCATCATCCGCAAAGAAAAAGAAGCTGTGGCTCACCATCAGTGTACTCATAAACGTAGGTTTTTTGGGCTTTTTCAAATACTACAATTTCTTTATAGAGTCTTTTGCCCAGCTGCTTGTTTCCCTCGGTTTCCAGCCTAGTTTTACTATGCTCAACATTGTCTTGCCAGTAGGTATTTCCTTTTATACTTTTCACGGCCTCTCTTATGTTTTCGATATTTATAGGGGCAAAATAACGCCCACACGCAAGCTCATAGACTACTCGCTTTTTGTTAGCTTTTTCCCTTTGTTGGTAGCAGGGCCTATAGAGCGAGCCATGCACTTGCTACCCCAAGTACAGGCTGTGCGCAGCTTCGATGCGGCCAAGTTTGCAGATGGGCTGCGGCAGATACTTTGGGGCTTATTCAAAAAAGTAATCATTGCAGACAATTGTGCGCAATATTCCAGCATGGTTTTCAACCACCAAGAGCAGCACAGTGGCGGTGCATTATTGGTAGGGGCTTTGTTTTTTATGTTCGAGGTCTATGGCGATTTTTCGGGCTACTCCGATATAGCACTTGGCACAGCTAGGCTCTTTGGCTTCGAGCTATTGCAAAACTTCTCCTACCCTTATTTCTCCCGCAATATTTCCGAGTTCTGGACCCGCTGGCACATCTCGCTGTCCTCTTGGTTTCGAGACTATGTATACATACCCTTGGGCGGTGGCCGGGGCGCTAAGTGGCAAAAACTACGCAACGTTTTCATCGTTTTTCTGCTCAGTGGTTTTTGGCACGGCGCTAGTTTCAACCGCATACTTTGGGGTGGCCTGCATGCCGTATTTATGATACCCATAGTGCTGATGCCCGGCAAGCAGCACCGCTATACAGCCATTGTAGCACAGGGCCGGCTTTTCCCTAGTGGCAAAGAGCTGCTGCAAATACTCAGCACTTTTTTGTTGTGCACCCTAGCACTCATTGTGTTTCGCACCACTAGCATTGGCGCTAGCATAGCCTACCTACAACAGATATTTGTTTCCCTTTTCAATGGCCATATTTTTTCGGAAATAAAGGTGTTTTGGCAGCAGTCTGTAGGCATCACACCCACACTGCTTATACTTATGTTCATAGCCTTTGAATGGATAAACAGGAGCAAGAAATACGCGCTGGAAAACATAGCAAGTAGCAGCCCCATTTGGCTACGATGGCTACTTTATTTTGTGCTCATTGCCATGCTATTTTTATTTGCCAACAGTAGCCGGCAGTTTATTTATTTTCAATTCTAATAACACACCGCCATGAAAAAAAGTATGCTCAAAGTGTTGGTGTTTTTTGCCCTGCTAGTAGGCATGGCCCTACTGCTCGATACTTTTCTAGACCGCCAAATGAAACTACTCCGCTACGAAGATGCTAGCGTGTGGAACGACATCAGCCGTGGCGGCATAGATGCCCACACCATCATCATAGGCTCTTCTAGGGCCGCCACACATATAGACCCCCAAATGATAGCCCAAGCCACTGGCGCCAGCTGCTACAACCTAGGTATGATGGGCCACAACTTCTTTATCGAGCACGCCCGATACCGCTATTATTTACAACACAACAGCCCCCCCAAAACCATCATCCTTTC
>JADLEN010000056.1 GCA_020846105.1 Chitinophagaceae bacterium
AGCCATCCCATCTATCGTAAAAGATATTATTGAAGTTGCAGACCAAGTAGATTTTGATAGAGGGCATTTCTCGGGTTACGGAGATTTCAGCCTAAATTTTGAATTTGTGTATCACGTAAACGACACTGAATATGTAGTGTATATGGACAAGCAGCAAGAAATATATCTTGCTATTTTTGAGGCTTTTGAAAAAAGAGGTATTGAATTTGCCTACCCTACCCAAACTTTGTTTTTAGAAAAGAATGAGGCAATTGATACATCAAAATAAATCTGCCTTATTGTCTACTAAATGTTTCCAAAACAAGGCTGCGCAAGCCTTTGCATCTGATAGCGCATCGTGATGGTTGAGTGGAATATTGTGCTCGGCGCAAAGCTTTGCTAAACCCTTTTTATAAATTTTGTATGTGCAATGTGTTTTGAAATTTGGCTCATCGATATGGTAGTGCGCTAATGTTTTGCGCAAGCAATTCATATCGAAACTAGCATTGTGCGCCACTACATTTTGCCCTACAATATATTCTGAAACAGAATGCCAAACATCTGCAAAGGATGGAGAAAATGCAGTAGCAGTAGGTGTAATACCATGCACTTGAATAAATTGCCGCCAATAATAATTGCGCGGTGGCTGCACCAAAATATTGATTTCTTTGGCTACAACACCGTCTTTAATTTGCACCAAACCTATTTGGCAAATACTGTTGCCGTCGGGGTTTGCGGTTTCAAAATCTATTGCAGTGAAGCTGTACATTTTTGGGAGGTTATTTCAATTCACAATCATAAAAACCATCGGCAGTACCATAAGGTGCGTTGCTACTGTAACAATCTTTTTCGGCTCGGGATTTAGAGCTGCTTTGGATAAGCCGTGTATCTCCGCCACCAGTAAAGCCCCCTTGGCAAATGCAAGTGTATTCTTTTTGCTTGCAAGAACTCAATAATAAAAAGGAAAGGAAGAGGATGATTATTGATTTCATTAAATAATTTTTTGAGTATGAACTTGGCTAATTTTCAAATTCGAAACTGCTTTGTTTGTTTTAAAATAACCGCCAAAAAGTGTGAATAAAATAAGTGCTGCACCAATAATTAAAAGGGCAGCTGCAGATATTTTTTGCAAGTACATTACCTTACGTAAGGTAAGCCTACGGCGGATATTATCTGCCAAAAGCACTTTCAACACATCAATACCCAAAACAAAAACAAGACAAGTACCAAAGAAGGTAGCACGATAAATACTTCCCTGCATTGTAGTCATTTCGGCTGTTGCATTTGTGACCAAGGTTACCGATGCAATCCAATTAATAATTACCCCAGGATTTGCAGTGTTTATCAAAAACCCACTTGCAAATATTTTGAAATAATGGCCACTAGTAATTACATTTTTTGCAGAAGATGGCCTTAGGGGTTTATACTTTTTCACCAAACCTATAAGACCTACTAATGCTAAAACAATACCACCAACAAGCGCTACTTGCTTTTCGTACCTGTATATAAAATCTAGCCAAGGAGCAGCAAGGTTCGCTATCGTCACATACATTATGTCCGATATGGAAACGCCTACAATAAACGCCAGACCTGTCTTATAACTATGGTTGAGGCTGTATTTTATTATTGCAAACAAAGTAGGCCCTACCGATATTGCCATAAACAACCCGAGTAATAAACCTCCTAAAATAGCACTCACTAATGACATTCGCCGACTCCTCTTTTTATTTTAAAAAAAATGAAAACCGCAATGATTAAATCGCAACTGGTTTTACATCATCGGCTATTACTAATCTGCCAGCTGTTTTAGCTTTTATCTCATCTATAGTTACGTCTGGTGCGTGCTCTATACAACGGAAGCCTTCGGGTGTGATTTCAAAAACACCAAGGTCAGTTACTACTTTGGTTACACATTTGATGCCTGTAAGCGGCAAACTACATTTTGCCAGCAGCTTACTTTCGCCTTTCGGGTTGGTATGTTGCATTGCTACAATTATATTCTTGGCAGCAGCTACCAAATCCATTGCACCGCCCATACCTTTCACCATTTTGTTGGGTATTTTCCAGTTGGCAATGTCGCCATTATCAGCTACTTCCATTGCGCCCAAAACGGTGAGGTGTACCTTGCCTGCACGTATCATTCCAAAACTCATAGCACTGTCAAAAATTGCTGAGCCCGGTAGCGTTGTTATCGTTTGCTTGCCTGCATTGATAAGGTCTGCGTCCTCTTTTCCCTCCTCGGGAAATGGCCCCATTCCCAACAATCCATTCTCACTTTGAAACACTACATTAATGCCTGCGGGGATATAATTGACTACCAATGTAGGTATACCAATTCCGAGATTTACGTAGTATCCGTCTTTTAATTCTTTAGAAATTCTTTGAGCTATTTGGTCTTTAGATAAACCCATTTTGTTTGAATGTGATTTTAATGTGGTTAATGTGTTATAATGTGCCTTTCGTTTTATTGTTTAACTTTTGCAGATTGGATTATTGAGTTCAGAAGCCTCATAATTTCGTCTAACAATTCAAGTAAGTTTTGTGGAAGTTCATAATGTTCAGATTCTTTACAAAGAATCATCCAATAATAAGTTTCAAAAGCTTCTTTGTCTGCCACTTTAAGCTTGTGGATAAAGTCGGCCTTGCTTTCGGCGCTTTGAGATTCCATTACATTTGCGCCAATAGAAGTTGCACTTCTCAATAATTGACGAGCAATTGTGTATTTTTTCTTTTGTTCAAGTGTGTCGCAATATTGAATCATTTTTATCGAAAATTCAATACACTTTTTAACAATGGGATTGTTGCTATTGTCTGTGCGCATAAAATGTGTATCTAAAGGATAATTTGTTAATTGCTTGAGTGAACACATTTTTGCTCACATTGCCCACATTCAATCACATTACTTCCTCACTGTTCTTTGTTCGATTCTTTTTTCGTAATCTTTTCCTTCGAAAATCCTGTGAACATAAATACCCGGAGTATGAATCATATTGGGGTCGAGTTCGCCTGGCTGCACCAATTCTTCTACTTCGGCAATTGTGATTTTGCCTGCCATAGCCATTAGTGGATTGAAATTTCTTGCAGTGTCTTTGTAAATAAGGTTGCCCATTGTGTCGCCTTTCCAAGCTTTTACAATCGCAAAATCAGCATCAAAAGCATCTTCAATTAAATACTCTTTTCCGTTGCGTGTTACCGTTTCTTTTCCTTCGGCTACCTCTGTGCCTACGCCTGCAAGCACTGGTACAAAAGGGATTCCGTAGCCTGCAATTAGGCAGCGTGTAGCTAATGTACCTTGGGGAATCAAATCTACTTCGAGCTCGCCGCTGAGCAATTGTCTTTCGAATTCAGCATTTTCACCCACATAAGAAGCAATCATTTTTTTCAATTGTCTTTTGTGCAACATTAGCCCAATTCCGAAATCATCAACCCCTGCATTGTTCGAAATACACGTAAGATTTGTTGTCCCCTTTTTTACTAATGCGGTAATGCAATTTTCGGGTAGGCCACATAGCCCAAAGCCGCCAAGCATCAGTGTTGCACCATCTGGTATATCCTTGATAGCCTCATCTGCATTTGCTACTACTTTGTTGATACTCATTATTTGTTGTTTATTTTTTAGAGAGAATTTTATTAAAATTTACACTGCTACTGGTGCTTTGATATGTGGGTGTGCTTGGTAATTTTCAAGCACAAAATCTTCGAATTTGAAACTGAAAATATCTTTCACATCGGTGTTAATCGTGAGTGTGGGCAATGGATACAGCGCTCGCGTGAGTTGTAGTTTTGCTTGCTCGATATGATTGCTGTATAAATGCACATCACCAAAAGTATGGATAAATTCCCCGACTTCTAAATCGCAAACTTGTGCCATCATCATTGTGAGCAACGCATAAGAGGCAATATTAAAAGGTACGCCCAAAAAAGTATCGGCACTGCGCTGATAAAGCTGACAACTGAGCCTCCCCCTGCCCCCCTCCGCAAGAGGGGGAATTACATAAAACTGAAATAATGCGTGACAAGGGCTGAGTGCCATCTTCGGCAAATCGGCTACATTCCACGCGTTCACTATCATTCGGCGGCTATCTGGGTTGGTTTTTAATTGATGAATGACATCCTTTATTTGGTCGAATGTTTGCCCATCGGCACCCGTCCAACTGCGCCACTGATGCCCATATACAGGACCAAGGTCGCCCTTTTCATTTGCCCATTCATTCCAAATGCTCACTCCATTTTCGTTGAGGTAAGCCACGTTGGTATCTCCATTCAGAAACCAGAGCAATTCGTAGATAATAGATTTGAGGTGCAACTTTTTTGTGGTTACCATCGGAAAGCCTTGCGCAAGATCGAAGCGCATCTGGTAGCCGAATACGCTAATAGTACCCGTGCCCGTGCGGTCTTGCTTTTCTACACCATTATCCAAAATGTGTTGCAGTAGTTGATGGTATTGTTGCATAAGGCGGTAAAAATAAACAAGTCTTAGCAGAATGGCTACTTAGTTGTAAATTGCACCAAATTTTTAACGCTTTAACAAATTTATGAGTCATACGCTTTCAATCGTAATACCTGCCTATAACGAGGGTGCAACCATTCATAATATCCTCAATAAAGTAAAAGAGGTGCAACTAATTGGGGGCCTTCAAAAGGAAGTAATAATTGTAAATGATTGCTCGCGCGATAATACTGAAGAGGCTGTGCTGGCCTACAAAACAGCCAACCCCGACTTGCCCATTTCGTATTACAAACACGATGTGAATAAAGGGAAGGGTGCTGCCTTACACACAGGCATTCAAAAGGCAATGGGTGAATATGTAATCATCCAAGATGCCGACCTTGAATACGACCCAAACGAATTTAATTTATTGCTCCAACCGATACTCGATGGCTTTGCCGATGTAGTGTACGGCTCTCGCTTTATGGGCGGAAACCCGCACCGAATTTTATTTTTCTGGCATTCTATTGGAAATAAAATGCTAACCAATATGAGCAATATGCTCACCAATCTGAACCTTACAGATATGGAAACCTGCTACAAACTTTGCCGCCGCGAGGTTATCCAAAGCCTCGACCTCAAAGAAAAACGCTTTGGTTTTGAGCCTGAAGTAACGGCCAAACTGAGCCGCATCCCAAAAATCAGAATTTACGAAGTAGGGATTTCATATTACGGTCGCACCTACGAAGAAGGTAAAAAAATTGGCTGGCGCGATGGCTTCCGTGCCATTTGGTGCATTATGAAATACAATTTG